>JAFAZZ010000315.1 GCA_019239375.1 Solirubrobacterales bacterium
CTGACGCGCAGATCGGACCCTCGATCCTGGGCGACAATCGCTTGACGACCGTCGCCAACCCGTTTTATGATTGCAGCGACTCCACACGATCGGCGCGAGGAGAGTGAGGCAGGCAGAGTCGACCCCGTCGGCAAGAAGTTGGCGTACCTGATGTGGCTTGGCGCCGTGTTCACCTGTCACAGGCGTGGCGACTTGCGTAACCCGCGCCAAGTGAAGCCAGATCACCTCGTACAGGAGCAGCGCGTTCATGACACCTGGAGTTCATCGTCACCATGCCAACCGACCCGCGCCACGCCGTTGGTTGTGCTTTACGCCGCTGCTGGCGATCCTGGCCGCGTACGCGGCCGCGGTTCTCGTGGGCACGTCCTCCGGCGCCTACGCGTCAGCGCACAAGACGGGAGCACGCGCGGCATCAGCCCACCTGGCGTGTGACGGCGCGGCACTGAAGGCGGCTCTGCCCGCGGGCGCCACCCTCGACAGCGCCGCGGCGGAGACCGGCAGCTTCACACCGCCTCCGGGCTCCTCGCCGGGTCCGCCCATGCCGATCGCGGGCTTGCCAGGGTTTTGCGCAGTGAACATGACTCAGGACGATGTCGCCGGCAATCCGGTGCATATCGTGCTGTGGCTGCCAGACAACTGGAACGGCCGCTTTCAGGGCGTAGGCGGAGCCGGGTTCCAGTGTGGTCCCATCTATAACGAGCTAGCCGACGGGATCCTCTCCGGGTACGCCACGGCGGCGACCGACTGCGGAAGCAACGATCCCACCGGGAGCTTCGCCCTGAAGAACGGCACCCTGAACCGCGCGCTCATCGACGACTTCGCCTTCAACGGCATCCACATGATGTCGGTTGACGGCAAGGCGCTGACCAAGAGCTACTACCAAAGCGGGCCGCGGTACTCGTATTTCAACGGCTGCTCGACCGGCGGGCGCGAGGGGTTGATGGAGGCGCAGCGGTTCCCGACGGACTACAACGGCATCGTCTCTGCTGCGCCGGCGATCAACTGGACGAAGTTCATACCGGCTGAGATCTGGCCGGAGCTGGTCATGCTTCGGAGCAACGACTTCCTTCCTGCGTGCAAGGAAGCCGCGTTCACCGAGGCGGTCACGCGCGCGTGCGGCGGCCCGGATGGGGTCATCCAGAACCCCGACAGCTGTCATTGGAACCCGGCCGATCTGGTGGGGCTCGCCACCCCCTGCGGCACGATCACCGCTACCGATGCTGCCGTGGTGCAGAAGATCTGGGCCGGACCGACATCGGTCACGGGGCGCAAGCTCTGGTTTGGACTCGAGCCCGGTGCAAGCTTGGCCGGTCTCGCAGGAACCTCTACGTCCGGAGGGGTGACCACGGGAGTCCCGTTCCCGATCGCCGTCGCGTGGCTAGGTACCTGGGTACAGCAGAACCCGAACTGGGACTGGCACACCCTGACCTACGCTCAGTTCGATCAGCTCTTTCAGCAGTCCGTGAACGAGTTCTCGGACACGATCGCCACCGATAACCCGAACCTGAGCGCCTTCCAGCGCCACGGCGGCAAGATCATCATCTGGCATGGATTGGCCGACCAGCTGATCTTCCCGCAGGGCACGATCAACTACTACCAGCGGGTGCAGGTCACGATGGGCGGACCACGCCGCACGGCTCAGTTCGCTCGCCTGTTCCTGGCGCCCGGGGCGCAGCACTGCGGCAGCGGCGCGGGACCGGCGCCGGGCACCCCGTATCAGTTGAGAGCACCTGCCATCCCGCTCCAGGACGTCGCCAACTGGGTTGAGCGCGGCGAAGCTCCGCGGTCGATCCTGGCCGTCAAGGTCGATCCACAGACCAACTTTGTCACCGAATCGAGGCCGCTCTGCGCCTACCCCCGGACCGCTGTGTACTCCGGCATCGGTAACCCGAACCTGGCGACGAGCTACCGGTGCTCGCGCCAGGCCCGGAGCCGGCTCTGAGTCACTCTAAGGGACGTGGAACGCACAGTTCCTGCCGCTATTCGCACGGAACGATGCATGCGCGCGCGGTGAGCACAGGAGGGAGGCTGACGCGATCTACGCCTGCCGCGCCT
This sequence comes from Solirubrobacterales bacterium, assembly GCA_019239375.1. GTDB lineage: Bacteria > Actinomycetota > Thermoleophilia > Solirubrobacterales > Solirubrobacteraceae > Palsa-465. The sequence goes on from JAFAZZ010000315.1 coordinate 2,056, forward strand.
AGCGCGGCGCTCGGGAAGTCCGATGC
>JAFAZZ010000319.1 GCA_019239375.1 Solirubrobacterales bacterium
TACCCGGTCCCCGGCGCCCACGTCGCCGCGCCGCAAACGCAGATCACCTTCCGCGGCCTGCCGGCGCGCCGGCTCGGACAGGTGATCATTATCGGCGCGCGCACCGGCTGGCACACGGGCCTGATCGAAGCGGACTCCGACGGGCGAGGCGGTAGCTTCCTCCCGTCCAAGCCGTTTGCGCCGGGTGAGGTGGTGACGGTGAGAACCCGGCAGCACATCCGAGGGGCGAGGTCCGGCACGTTCCGCTTCACGGTCGCCACGCCATCGGGATCAGTCCCGTCGATGCCGCTGGCGCCTGCGCCGCGGGTCCCGGGCGATCAGCTGACTTTCTACTCGCGCCCCGACCTGACCCCGGCCTCGGTCGAGTTGACCGTGCAGAGCCCGTACGCCGCGGCCGGCGACGTCTTCATCACCCCGCAGCAGGGACCGACCCAGAACGGGCCGATGATTCTGGGCCCGGATGGCCAGTTGGTGTGGTTCCAGCCCGTACCGCCCGGGGACATCGCGGCCGACCTGCGCGTGCAGCGGTATCTCGGCCGGCCGGTGCTGACCTGGTGGCAGGGCTACTCCGGGGCGGGTGTGGGAGCCGGCCAGGACATGGTCTACGACTCCTCCTATCGACAGGTGGCGGTGGTGCGCGCCGGCAACGGCCTGAGCGCCGATCTGCACGAGTTCCGCCTGACCCCTCAGGGCACTGCGCTGGTCACCGCGTATTACCCCGTCTACTGGAATGCCTCGGCGCTGCACGGGCCCGAACAGCAGGTCGTGCTCGATTCCGTCGTGCAGGAGATCGATGTCAGGACCGGTCTGGTCCTGTATCAGTGGGACAGCCTCGACCACGTTCCCCTGGCTGACAGCTACCAGGCGCTGCCCCCCTCGGCCGGGGCACCGTTCGACTACTTCCACATCAACTCGGTCGAGCAGCAAGGCGACGGCGACCTGCTCATCTCGGCGCGGAACACCTGGGCCGCCTACGACGTCGACCATCAGCGTGGCGCCACCGTCTGGACGCTGGGAGGCAAGCGCTCGAGCTTCCGGTTCGGGTCCGGCGCCGTGTTCGCCTTCCAGCACGACGTGCGACTGCACAGCGAGGCCGATCCCACCGTCACGCTGTTCGACGACGGGGCGGGTCTGCCCAGGGTGCATTCGCAGTCGCGCGGCATGACGGTCCGGCTCGATGACAAGACCAAGACGGCCACGCTCGTAATCGAGGACCTGCACTCGCCGGCGGTGGCCGCGAGCTTCGAGGGTAACCTGCAGCCGCTGCCCGGGGGCGACGAATTCGTCGGCTGGGGTCAGCAGCCGTACTTCACCGAGTTCAACTCGCAGGGGCGGATGGTGTTCGACGGGCGCTTCGTCGACGCGAACTCCAGCTACCGCGCCTATCGCTTCGTGTGGACGGGTACGCCGCGCACCCCGCCGGCGCTCGCCGCCGCCTCCTCCGGGAGCACGACCAACGTCTTCGTGAGCTGGAACGGCGCCACCCAGGTGGCGTCCTGGCGTGTGCTCGCCGGCCCGAGTCCTGATGCGCTTCAGGCCGTGCTGACGGGCCCCAAGCAGGGGTTCGAGAGCCAGCTGGTCATCTCGACGCAGCCGTATGTCGCGGTCCAGGCCCTGGACCGTGCGGGGCGCGTGCTCGCGGCCTCGTCCACCCTGCACGCCTCGTAGCGGCACCCAGCGGCTTCTCGCGGGCGCCGGCCGGGCGCTGGCACGGTGGCCTACGGAACGCCTCTGGCACACTGCCGCTCCCATGCGGCTTTACGCGCTCCGGGGCGCCAACCACGTGTCCGCCAACGAGGCGGCAGCGATTCTCACCGCGACCGACGAGCTCATGCGCGAGCTGATCGAGCGCAACTCGCTCGAGCCCGAGGCGATCGTGAGCTGCATCTTCACGCTGACCGATGATCTGAACGCGGAGTTCCCGGCGGTGGCCGCGCGCAACCTCGGCCTGAACCGGGTTCCGCTGCTCTGCGCGCGCGAAGTTCCGGTGCCCGGGTCCCTGCCGCGGGTGATCCGTGTGCTGGTGCATTACTACGCGCCCGAGGACCACGAGCCGCGCCACGTGTACCTGGGCGACGCGCGCGGGCTCAGAGCGGACCTGGACTCCGCGCAGTGACCGGATGGGATCCCCCGGCGGTCGCGGCGACGGCCCCTCGCGCTTTGCCGCGCGCTCGGCGTCCGGCTCCGCCTAAATGCGCGGCGCGCGAGTCATCCGGCGCATCCTTGCCTCGCCTAGCGGGCCTGCCCCGCCTCATCCGACGGACGCCGCCGTAGGCGGCCCATTACCCTAAGACGCCCGATGCCGATCGAGTTCGCCGCCCGCACGCGCCGGATTCCCGTCTATCCGCTCGCCGGCGGGTATGACCTCGGGGCGGACGTCGCGATGCTGGCCTCCAACGAGTCTTGCTTCGCGCCGCTGCCTGTGGTCGCGCAGGCGGCCGCCGCGGCGCTGGGCGCGACCCATCGCTACCCCGATCCGTCTTACGCCCCGCTGCGCCGCGCGCTGGCCGACCGCTACGGGATTCCGCCGGCCCGGATCGCGCTCGGCAACGGCTCGTGCGACGTCCTGCTGGCCGCCGGCGAGGCGCTGCTCGAAGCCGGCGCCGAGGTCGTCTACGCCTGGCCGGCGTTCAGCGTTTATCCGCATCTGGCCGCCGCGTCGGGCGCGCGCGCCATCGAGGTGCCGCTCGATGACGAGGACCGCCACGACCTGGATGCCATCGCCATGGAGGTGACGGTGGCGACGCGGCTCGTCCTGATCTGCAACCCCAACAACCCAACCTCCACCGCGGTAACGCTGGAAGAGGTCGAGGCGCTGCTGCGCCGGGTCCCCGGCCACGTATGCGTGATCCTCGACGAGGCCTACTGCGAGTTCGCGCTCACGCTCGGCGACACCTACGCCTCGCTCGAGCTGCTGCACAAGTACCCCAACCTCGTCCTGCTGCGCACGTTCTCCAAGGTGTACGGGCTCGCCGCGCTGCGGGTCGGATACGCGCTGTGCGGCTCGGAGGACTTCCGGGTCGCCGTCGACCAGGTCCGCCAGCCCTTCTATCTGAACGCTGCCGCGCAGGCGGCCGCCGTCGAGGCGCTGCGCCACCAGGACGAGGTCGAGCGGCGGGTGACCGAGACGATCGCCGAGCGGCTGGCCCTCGAGGACCGCCTGCGGGGCCTGGGCCTGTGGGTGGCGCGGTCGGACGCCAACTTCATCTGGCTGCACCTACCTGATGGGGCCGAGGAAGCCGACGTGGTCTCCGGGCTGCGCGATCGGGGCGTGTTGGTCCGGGCGGGGTCGTCGCTCGGGCAGGACGGCTCGCTTCGCGTGACCGTCGGTGCCGCCGCGGAGAACGAACGATTCGTAGAGGCACTAAAGGGTGTGCTGAATTGACTCCACATGTGGGGGTTAATTCAGCACGGCTTGGCGATGCGGCGCGCGTCTGGTACAACCTCGGGCGTGAGCGACCGTAGCCGTAGCACCTCCCCCCGCGGCTACGCGTACGTCTCCGCCTACGCCTGGCGATTTAGCTAGGCGCTCGGCTGCCACTCCGTTCCTGCGCAAGCGGGCCTGCGCCACCGGCAAGCCGAGCGCCGAAAACCCCCCGGTCGGGTGAAACCCGTTCCGCCCGCTTTCGTATCGTTCCCAGGCACCAGAGAGGACAGCTGATGATGATCGTGATGAAACCGGAGGCGACCGAGGAGGAGATCCAGGGCGTCATCGACCGGATCCACACCGTCGGCGCGCGAGCCCACCCCAGCCGGGGGGAAGAGATAACCGTGATCGGCGCGATCGGCGACCGCGAGCACGTCGCCCGGCTCGAGCTCGAGGGAGCGCCGGGCGTGGAGCGCGTGGTCCCGATCCTCAAGCCCTACAAGCTCTCCTCGACGCAATTCAAGCACGGGGAGAAGACCGTGCTGGACATCGCCGGCCGCAAGATCGGCGGGCATAGCTTCGCGTTGATCGCTGGGCCATGCACGGTCGAGTCCCGCGAGCAGACGCTCGAGACGGCGCGCGCGGTCCGGGATGCCGGCGGCACGCTGTTCCGCGGCGGCGCCTATAAGCCGCGCACCTCGCCCTACGCCTTCCAGGGCCTCGGCCAAGAGGGGCTGCGGCTGCTCGCCGAGGCCAAGGCCGAGACGGGACTGCCGATCGTCACCGAGCTGATGGACCAGCGCGACCTCGAGCCGATCCTCGAGGTGGCCGACGTGATCCAGATCGGCGCCCGCAACATGCAGAACTACACGCTGCTGGCCGAGGTCGGGCGCAGCGGGTACCCCGTGCTGCTCAAGCGCGGCTTCTCCTCGACGCTCGAGGAGCTCCTGATGGCCGCGGAGTACGTCCTCAAGGAGGGCAACCCGCAGGTCATGCTGTGCGAGCGCGGGATCCGCACGTTCGAGACCGCCTACCGGTTCACGCTTGACCTGATGGCCGTCCCCGTCCTCAAGGAGCTCACTCACCTGCCGGTGATCGTCGACCCGAGCCACGCTGCAGGCCGGCGTGACCTAGTGATGCCGCTGTCGCTGGCCGCGGCCGCGGTCGGCGCCGACGGCCTGATCGTGGAGGTCCATCCGCATCCGGACCAGGCCATCTGCGACGGCCCCCAGCAGCTGGTGGCCGACGAGTTCGCCGACTACGTCGAGCGTGTCCAGGCCGCGGCCCAGGTGGCCGGGAAGGCGCTCGCCGCCGTCTAGTGGCCCCTTGAGGATCGCGCTCGTCGGCGTCGGGCTGATCGGCGGCTCGATCGGGCTCGCGGCGCGCGAGCGGCTCGGCGCCACGGTGGCGGGTCACGACTCCGCACACGCGCTCGAGACAGCGGCCGAGCTCGGAGCGATCGATCGCGCGTGTGCGCAGATCGACGACGCAGTCCATGACGCCGACGCGGTGTTCGTCGCGGTGCCGGTAGGCGCAATCCGCCGGACCGCCAGCGTGGCGTTGGCGGCAGCAGCCCAAGGGTGCGTGGTCAGCGACGTCGGCTCGACCAAGCGCTCGATCGTCGCCGCGCTCGACGATCCACGGTTCGTCGGCGGCCACCCACTGGCCGGCGCGGAGACCGCGGGGGTACAGCACGCCCGGGCCGACCTGTTCGAGGGCGCCACCTGGTATCTCACCCCGACCCCGACCACCTCCGGCATCCTCTACGAGCGGCTTCACCGCTTCCTGCACAGCCTGGGCGCCCGGCCGGTGGCGATCGAGCCCGAGGTGCACGACACCATCCTGGCCACCGTCTCACACCTCCCGCATGTGCTGGCCAACGTGCTGGTGGCGCAGGCGGCCTCCACGCTGGCCGCCGGGGGCGAGGGCCTACCCGCCACCGGTCCGAGCTTTCGCGACGCCACGCGCGTGGCCGGCGCCAACAGCCGCATCTGGACCGACATCTACCTGTCCAACCGCGACGCCCTGGCGGCCGGCATCGATGACACGATCGAGCGCCTGCGCAGGGTACGCGACGCGCTGGAGACGGCCAATGGGCCGGGCATCACCGACTGGAACGACGGCGCCGCGGCCGACCGCCGGCGGCTGCTCGAGGCGCAGCTGGCCGGGGGGCCGCTGTTCGAGCTGCGCGCGTCGGTCCCGAACCGACCGGGTGTGGTCGCGCAGCTTGCCCTCGAGCTCGGCCGGGCCGGGGTCAACATCACCGACATGGCGCTCTACCCGGCGCCCGACATGAGCGAAGGCGTGATCGCGCTCTGGGTCGCGGGCGCGGAGCAGGCGCGCCGCGCGGAGAAGCTCGTGGGCAAGCTGGGCTTTCCGGTGGCGCGGGCATGAACGCGCGCTTCGAGCCATCGGGGCCGCTCCGCGGGACCGCGAGCGTGCCGGCCGACAAGTCGATCTCCCACCGGGCCGCTCTGATCGGCGCGATGGCCTCCGAGCCGGTTCGCATCCGCAACTACCTCGACGCCGCCGACACCCGCTCGACGCTCGCCGCTGTGCAGCGGCTCGGCGCGATCGTGGAAGAGCGCGGCCAGGAGCTGGTCGTCCGGGGGTGCGGGTTACGGGGCGCGTTCGCGCCGAGGCAGGCGATCGACGTCGGCAATGCGGGCACACTTATGCGGCTGCTCCCCGGGTGGCTGTCCTTCCAGCAGGGTCTGAGCTTCATGCTCGACGGCGACGACTCGATCCGCCGGCGCCCGATCGACCGGATCGCTGACCCGTTGCAGCGGATGGGCGCGCGGATCGAAGCGCGGGAGGGCCGGTACCCGCCGTTCACCGTCCACGGAGCCGCATTGCAGGGGATCGACTACGAGCTGCCGGTGGCCAGCGCCCAGGTGAAGTCTTGCGTGCTGCTCGCCGGCCTGGTGACCGATCGCACGACGGTCACCGAGCCCGTGCCCAGTCGCGACCACACCGAGCGGATGCTCGCCGCCGCCGGCGCACCGGTGGAGCGAGCCGGCGACCGAACCGCCGGCTACCGCACCGCGGTCGGTCACGCCGACCAACTCGGGCTCCCCGTCGTGGAGATCCCCGGCGACATCTCCTCGGCGGCGTTCCTGATCGCGGCCGGCGTTCTCGTCCCTGGCTCCCGGCTCGTGCTCGAGCGGGTCGGCGTCAACTGGACCCGCACCGGGTTTCTACGGATACTCAACCGGATGGGCGCGATCGTGCTCACCGACGCCGAGCCGCCCGGATCGTTCGCCGCACATGAGCCGGTGGCGGACATCGACGTCCGCAGCGCGCCCATCGAGGCGACCGCGGTCGAGGCCGAGGAAGTGCCCCTGGCGATCGACGAGCTGCCGCTGGTGGCGCTGCTGGGTTGCTTTGCCGAGGGAGAGACGCTGGTCCGGGGCGCGGGCGAGCTGCGGGTTAAGGAGTCCGATCGGATCGCCACCGTGGTCGAAGGCCTGCGCGGGTTGGGGGCGGACATCGAGGCCCTGCCTGATGGCTTCGTCGTCAAAGGCACCGGCGGGCTGCGCGGCGGCACGTTCGACGCCCACGGCGACCACCGGCTGGCGCTGCTCGGGGCCGTGGCGGGTCTGGCTTGCGAAACCGGAGTGGAGGTGGCGGGTATGGAAGCGGCCGAGGTGTCCTACCCGCGCTTCGCCGACGACGTGAGGCAGCTGGTCTCGTGACGGTTGTGGCGATCGACGGGCCGGCCGGCGCGGGCAAGTCGACGGTGGCGCGCGCGGTCGCCGAGCGCCTCGGCTTCACCTACCTGGATACCGGCGCCATGTACCGCAGCGTGGCGCTCGCGGCGCGGGAGCGCGGCGCCGAGCCGGCGACGATCGCTCCCGCCCTGGAGATCCAGCAGCTGGGGAAGCGGGTCCTGGTCGACGGGCGCGACGTGACGGAGGCAATCCGCAAGCCGGAGGTTTCCGAGGCGGCGTCGCGGGCCGCTGCCGATCCGGCGGTGCGCGAGGCGGTGGTCGCGCAGCAGAGACGACTGCTGGAAGGCGGCGACTGGGTGGCCGAGGGGCGCGACATCGGCAGCGTGGTCGCGCCGGAGGCCGACGTAAAGGTGTTCCTGACCGCTGATCCAGCCGAGCGCGCCCGCCGGCGCGCGTCCGAGCTCGGCCTCGACGAGGCCACCGTCCTGGCCGAGCAGACCATCCGCGACCAGCGCGACCAGACCCGCGAGCACTCTCCGCTTCAGGCCGCCCCGGACGCGATCACGCTCGACACGACGCACATGACGTTCGCCGAGGTCGTCGCGCGGATCGCCGGCATCGTCGCCGGCACCGGCCACCACTAGTCGAGCGAAGCGCCTTCGGCGGACCCCGGGCTAATAACCTCGAGGTCCGCCATGAAGGTCGCCATCGTCGGATATCCGAACGTCGGAAAGTCATCGCTGGTCAACCGCCTCACCGAGTCGCGCGAGGCGGTGGTCCACGAGCGCCCCGGTGTCACCCGTGACCGCAAGGAGCTCCCGACCGACTGGAACGGCCGAGCGCTCACCCTGATCGACACCGGCGGCGTCGACCTGGAGGACCGCGCCGAGCTGGCCAGAGCCGTGCACGAGCAGGTGCGGGCGGCCCTGGCCGACGCCGACGCCGCCGTGCTCGTGGTGGACGCCCGGGCCGGTGCGCGGCCCGGTGACTACGAGGTCGCCGACCTGCTTCGGCGTGCGCCTCTGCCGGTGCTGGTGGCCGCGAACAAGATCGACTCGGTGCGCGACGTCTCGCTCGCGGCGGAGTTCCACTCCCTGGGGCTCGGCGAGCCGATTGCCGTGTCGGCCGCGCAGGGACTGGGCACCGGCGACCTCCTCGACCGGATCGTCGAGCTCGTCCCGGACGCGCCCGAGCGCGCCGCGGACGAGGAGGATGCCGTCCGGCTCGCGATCATCGGGCGGCCGAACGTCGGGAAGTCGTCTCTGGTGAATCGCTTCGCCGGGGCCGACCGGGTGATCGTCTCGCCGGTGGCCGGGACGACGCGGGATGCGATCGACTTGGCGATCGAATTCGAGGGACGCCGGCTCATCCTGGTCGACACCGCCGGCCTGCGCCGGCAGGCCAAGGTGGGAGAGTCGATCGAGTACTACACGTCGCTGCGCTCGCGCCGGACCGCCGAGCGAGCCGACGTGGCGCTCGTGGTGTGCGATGCGATCGAGGGCATCACCGCTCAGGACCTGCGGATCGCCGAGCTCGCCATGCGCAGCGGCTGCGCCACCGCGCTCGTGCTCAACAAGTGGGACCTGGCCGACGGAATCGACCTCGAGCACGAGCGCGCGCGGGCGCACCAGAAGCTCCGTCTGCGCCCGCGCGTGTTGACCGCGAGCGCCAAGACGGGGCGCAACGTGCAACGGCTGCTGATCGAGGCGAGCGCGCTTGCCGATCGGCGCGCCGGCCGAATCCCCACCCCGCAGCTCAACCGCTTCTTGTCGGACGTGGTGGCGATCCGCCAGCCGCCCGCCGGCGGACCGAGCCGCGGCGGCCACCGGCTGCGCCTGTTGTTCATGACCCAGACGAGCGAACGACCGCCACGCTTCTCGATCCAGGTCAACTCCCGGGCTCGGGTGACGCGCGACTACGCCTACTTCGTCGAGAACCGGCTGCGCGACCGCTTCCGCCTCGAGGGCGTGCCGGTGATCATCGATTTCGTGGAGCGCAGCGAACGGCGAGGCCCGGGCCGCGGGCGGCGCGCGGCGGCTTAGGGACCCGCGCGGATTTCGTGCGGGTCCTAAGCTCCACCAGCAGCAAGACGGACACGACCACGGAGCTGAGCCTCGATTCCCATGAACATGCTTTCCGACAACGAGTTCCTGTTCACGTCGGAGTCGGTGACCGAGGGTCACCCGGACAAGGTGGCCGATCAGATCTCCGACGGCGTGCTGGACGCGGTCATGCGCGACGATCCAAACGGCCGGGTGGCCTGCGAGACGCTGGTCAACACGGGGCTGGTGGTGGTCTCGGGGGAGATCACGACCTCGACGTATGTGGACATCCAGGAGGTGGCGCGGGCGACGATCAAGCGGATCGGCTATACGGATGCCGAGTTCGGGTTTGACTATCACACGTGCGCGGTGATCAACGCGATCGACAAGCAGTCGCCCGACATCGCCCAAGGCGTCGAC
>JAFAZZ010000352.1 GCA_019239375.1 Solirubrobacterales bacterium
GCTTGATAAAGCAACTCCCGCGCCGCGGCGCACTGCGTCTCCATGTCGGCCAACTTGAACTGGATCCCCTGGAAGGCGTTGATCGGCTGGCCGAACTGCCGGCGCTCACCGGCGTAGGCCACCGCGTAGTCGGTGGCGCCCTGGGCGATGCCCAGGGCCTGCGCCGCGACGCCGAGCCGCGAGCGGTCGAGCGTCGCCATCGCCACCTTGAAGCCCTGGTTCACCTCCCCGATCAGGTTCTCGTCGGGCACCCGCACGGCGTCGAAGATCGGCTGTCCGGTGGGCGAGCCCCGGATCCCCAGCTTGTGCTCGAGCTTGCCGATGCTGAACCCGGGGCGATCGGCCTCGACCACGAACGCGCTGATCCCGCGCGCGTGGTCGGCCTGCGGATCGGTCACGGCGAACACGACGTAGAAGTCGGCCACCCCGAGGTTGGTGATCCAGTTCTTGGTGCCGGTGATCACCCATTCCTCGCCGTCCCGCACCGCGCGGGTGATCATTCCGCCAGGATCCGATCCCGCCTCGGGCTCGGACAGCGCGAAGGCCGGCGACCACTCGCCGCTCGCGCAGGGCGGGAGGAAGCGATCCTTCTGCTCGTCGGTGCCGAACAGCTTGATCGGGAGCGTCCCCAGCTCCTGGATCATCAGGATGAGCGCGGTCGAGGCGCACGCCTTGGCGATCTCCTCGACCGCCATGTTGAGCATCAGCGTGCCGGTGCCGGTACCGCCGTGCTCGGCCTCGAACGGCAGCGCGAGGATGTCCTGCTCGGCCAGGAGCCGGCGCAGGTCGTGCGGATACTCCGCCTTCTCATCGATCTCGGCCGCCCGCGGAGCGATTCGCGCGCGCGCGATCTGCCGGATGGTGTCGCGGAAGTCGAGATGATCGCGCGGGATCGTGTAGAGCTCGGCCAGCGCGGACATGCGCTGGATGCTACGGCAGAGCGACAGGCGCCCGACGGCCGCCGCCGGCGGGCGCCTCCGGACGGTTAGGCCCTACAACCCCGGGGGGTGGCGGACGACGTAGTTGCCGCCGTCGGCGAGGTTGCCGAGCGGATTGGAGCGCCACCGCGGGCCGGACCCAGAGGGGATGTTCGGCCCGCCGAAGTTCGCGGTGTCGAATGCCCGCCCAGCGATGACGATGAACGCGTGGCCAGGGTCGGAGTAGAGCGTGACCCAGCGCCCGGGGCCCGCGATCCCGTAGGACTCGAGGCCCGAGGAGTCCTCCGAGGAGCTCAACAGACCGGCGGCGTGCAGGACGTAGCTAACCGACCCGGAGCAGTCATAGCAGCTCGACTGCCACTGACCGTGCCCTCCCCCGACGCAATACGACGTGGCGATGATCTGGTTGCCGGCCGCAACCATGGCCTGAACGGCCGCCGGAGCGCCCGCGGGGGCGGTTGCCGTGCCGTCGGGATTGATCCGGACCTTGCCCGTGGGCACGTCGGCCGTGTAAGCGTTGATCGCGGTCCGCAGGGCCCGGACGAAAGCCGGGCCGGCCACCCCGTTGACCGGCGACATGGTGTGGGCCTGCTTGAACGCGGCCACGCTGGCCGCCGTGGCCGGCCCGAAGTCTCCATCGACGGACGTGGGAAAGCCGGCGATCGTCAGATAGCCCTGGAGGATTGTCACGTCGTTGCCCTTCACACCCTGCCGGAGCACGCGCCAGCCGAGCTGGTTCGCGGTGCTCGGCCTGGTCAGCGTGCCCGCCGTCTTGATCGTCGCGGCCATTGATGCCCCACCGGACGCCGGCTGGCTCTTGGTGGCCGCGTTGGCCCCAGTCGCGCCGGCGAGAACCGCCGCCGCCATCAGTGCAGATGCGCCAACCCTGCGGGCGATGCGCATGGTGGCCAGGTTCGACAACTCCAACCCCTTCTCTTTCTTGCGCCTACGGGGTTAGCTGTCGGGCTCGCGCTGAAAGAGTGCGCTACGCCGGGTGATCCGGCGATTCGCCCCCCGGAGCCTCGCGGCTCCAATGGGTTCCCCCGCTCCCCGGCGCCGGGGGCGACGGGGATTCGGCTGGGTTTTCTGTCGCGCGGCAGCCTACACGACGCGCACGACAAACGTCACCAGCTCGTTACCTTCGGGGCCCGGCGGCCTCTCAGCCAGATTGACGAGCCTCCACCCGGCGCAGGGGCGGCGAACCTCCGCGGGGTTGCGGCCGCGGGCGCCGGCGGCGTACGCTCCGTCTCGACCGTCGACGAGGGGGATCAGATGCGCGTGGACTCAGGCGGGGTGGCGATCGAATACGACGCGACCGGGGAGGGACAGCCCGTCGTGCTGATCCACGGCTTTCCGGACACCGGCCGGCTGTGGCGCCATCAGGTTCCGGCCCTGGCCGAGGCTGGCTTCCGGGTGATCGTCCCGGACCTGCGTGGGTACGGCCGTTCGGACAAGCCGGAGGCGGTGGAGGCATACAAGCTCGCCACCCTCGCGAGAGACGTGCTTGCGGTGATGAGCGACGCGGGCGTGCCTCGGGCCCACGTGGTGGGGCACGATTGGGGCGCGGGGCTGGCGTGGGCGCTCGCCGCACTAGCGCCCGATCGCGTCGAGAACCTCACCGTGCTCTCGGTCGGGCACCCGACGACCTTCCGGGCGGGCGACGGGTTCGAGCAGCACGAGAAGTCCTGGTACATGCTGCTGTTCCAGTTCCCTGGGGTGGCCGAGGAATGGCTGTCGGCCAATGGATGGGCCAACTTTCGTGCCTGGTCGCGCCACCCGGACGCCGACGCGGTCATCGCCGAGCTCGAGTCCGGCGCCTCGCTGACGCCGGGGCTCAACTACTACAGGGCGAACATCCCGCCCGAGGCGTGGCTCAGTCCGGGTCGGCCGCTTCCGCCGATCGAGGCCCCCGTCATGGGCATCTGGAGCTCGGGCGACGTCGCGCTCACCGAGCGGCAGATGACCGACTCGGCCCGGAATGTAACTGGTCCGTGGCGCTACGAACGGCTTGAGGGACCCGGCCATTGGATGCAGCTCGAGGCGCCCGACCAGGTGAACCGGCTGCTGCTCGATTTTCTCCCGCGTCGCGGGCGTCTCTGAGTCCGCTCAAGCCACGTAGCCGTTGGCCGGCTCGAGCGGCAGGCCCCCCGATGCCCACTCGAGCAGGCCACCGGCCATGTTGCGGGCGTCGAAGCCGGCGCCGCGGAATGCCTCCGTGGCCATGGCCGAGCGACTGCCGCTGCGGCAGTAGAACACCACCTGCCTGTCGCGGTCGATCGTGTCGACCGCGAGCGCGAGCTGCGAGAGCTCCACCAGGCGGTCGCCGGCGATCCGCCCGGCCTCGTGCTCCTCGGGTTGGCGAACGTCGATGAGCTGGATGGCCTCGCCGTCCTGCATCAGCTCGAAGACCTGGTGCGGCGTGTAGTCGCTCACTGCTTCCATTTGATCGAGCAGCCGACCGGCTTGGTTTCGGGCCGCGCCAGGATCGTGTCGTCCAGCACCGCGTCGAGCGCCTCGCGCAGCCACTCGGCCCGCTGCCGCGGGTTGTCGTAGTCACCGTCCGGCGCCCCGCGATAGCGCAGCCGAGCCTGGCGATCGAGCACGAACACGTCCGGCGTCACCCTGGCTCCGTACTCCCGCGCGACCTCTTGCGTGGCGTCGTGCAGGTAGGGCATCGGCCAGTCTTCGCGCGCGACGCGCTCGCGCATCGCTTCAGGCGAATCCGCGGGGTAGCGATCGGCATCGTTGGAGTTGACCGCCAACACGCGCACTCCGCGGGCCGCGTAGTCGCGCGCGACCTGCGTGATCCGGTCGTGCCAGGCGAGCGCATACGGGCAGTGGTTGCACGTGAACACCACCACGGTGGCCGGCGCACCGTCGTAGTCGGCCACTGACCACCTCCGCCCCTCGGTGTCGGGCAGGGAGAAATCCGGCGCAACGTCGCCGATCGCAACAGTCATCGAGTCACCTCCGTGCGCTGAGCCGCGCGTCGCAGGGCCTCGCGCAGGTCATCGGGGTCGGGAAGCGGGCTCACCCGACCGTCACGCCGGCGGTACACCCGGCAGCTCAGGCCGATCTGTTCCTCGGCGGCGGCCGGGACGAGGTCCTCGCCGTCGATCAGAATCGTGGGCGAGCCGACGAAGCCGGCCTCACGCGCGTCGTCGTCGGTCACGACCTCGCGCATCCGTACGCTTGCATTCGGGAGACCCAGCTCGGCGAGCGCTTCGCGCACGGCGGCCGCGGCCGGCTCGGTCGACGGACAGCCCTCCCACCACAGCAGTTCGACATCGGGCTCGCGCACCCGATCAGCGTAGCGAGTGGCTCTCGGCGCTAAGGCCCGCGCTGCGATGGTCCGGCTTAGCCGATGGTCCAGCTGTCCGAGCCGACGAGCAGATCGGCGAGTTCGACGTCGGTGGCCGGCGTGCCGCGCACCGTGCCGCCGCGTCCGTAGACCGGCCGGTGTACCTCGCGGAAGACGCCAATCGGTGTCGGCACCGTCGGGTTGTCGGCGAGCCGAGCCAGCGAGAAGGCCAGGCCGGGATCGGGGCGGGACGGGTCGTGCACGATCAGCGCGTCCTCGCCCACGTCGGCCACGTCCACGATGGAGAGACCCCCGTCGGGCCCCCGAGCCACGCCGCGCTCGCTCTCGACGCCGAAGCGGATCGGCCGCCCGGCCGTCAGCCGGATCTGATTGGCGTCCTTGGTCTCCTTCTCGGTCAGCGCGGAAAACGCGTTGTCGTTGAACACCGGGCAGTTCTGATAGATCTCGACCAGCGCCGCGCCGTCGTGCGATGCGGCGGCCCGCAGCACCTCGCTCAAGTGCCGCTTGTCCCGGTCGATCGTCCGCGCGACGAACGTGGCCTCCGCACCGAGCGCCAGCGAGACCGGGTTGAACGGGTGATCGGCCACGCCGAACGGGGTCGACTTCGTGATCTTGCCCAGCTCCGAGGTCGGGGACGCCTGGCCCTTGGTCAGCCCGTAGATCTGGTTGTTGAAGAGCAGGATCTTGATCGGGACGTTGCGGCGCAGGGCGTGGATCAGGTGGTTGCCTCCGATCGACAGCGAGTCGCCGTCGCCGGTGACGATCCAGATTGAGAGATCCTCCCGCGCCGAGGCCAAGCCGGTGGCCAGCGCCGGCGCGCGACCGTGGATGCCGTGCATCCCGTAGGTGTTCATGTAGTAGGCGAACCGGCCCGCGCACCCTATCCCGGTGACGAACACGATCTTCTCGGGGGCGATCCCCAGCTCGGGCATGAACTGCTGGACCGCGGCCAGCACCGCGTAGTCGCCGCACCCCGGGCACCACCGCGTCTCCTGGTCTGACTGGAAATCCGCCTTGGTCAGCGCGACCGGCGCTCCACCGCTGCCGTGGCCGTTGGTCACCACCGCGCTCATCGCCGTCCTCCGCTCGCCGCCACCGCGCTCATCGCCCTCCTCCGTTCGCCGCCACCGCGCTCATTGCCGCTCCGCGATCTGCTCTTCGATCTCCGAGGCGAAGAGCGGCTGACCCTGCACCTTGCAGAACGACTCGACGTCGACCAGGTACTTGGCGCGCAGAAGCTGCGACAACTGACCGGTGTTCATCTCTGGCACCAGCACGCGATCGAACGAGCGCAGCACGTCCCCGGTGTTGGCCGGGAACGGGTTCAGGTGATGCAGATGCGCGCAGGCGACGGTGTGACCCGCCTCGCGGGCGCGGCGCACACCGGCGCGAATCGCGCCTTCGCTCGAGCCCCAACCGAGCACGAGCAACTGCGCGCCCGGCTCAGCGTCAACGCGCAACGGCGGGATGTCGCGCACGATGCCCTCGATCTTCTCCGCCCGCAGCGTGGTCATCCGCTCGTGGTTGGCCGCGTCGTAGGAGATGTTGCCGCTTCCGTCGGCCTTCTCAAGGCCGCCGATCCGGTGGGCCAACCCGGGCGTGCCCGGCACCGCCCACGGCCGCGCCAGCCGCTCATCGCGCGCGTAGGGCATGAACGACTCGGCGTCTGCCTCGGTCGCGAAGGCCGGGTCCATGCTCGGCAGATCGGCGACGACCGGAATCCGCCACGGCTCAGAGGACGAGGCCAGGAAGGTGTCTGACAGGAGGATGACCGGCGTGCGGTAGCGCACCGCGATCTGGGCCGCCTCGACTGCCGCCGCGAAGCAGCCACCCGGCGTTGACGGCGCGATCACCGGCAGCGGCGACTCGCCGTGCCGGCCGTGGATGGCCATCAGAAGATCCGACTGCTCTGTCTTGGTCGGCATTCCGGTCGAGGGACCGGCCCGCTGCACGTCGATCACGATCATCGGCAGCTCGAGCGCCGCACCCAAACCGATCGTCTCGGCCTTCAAGTCCATGCCCGGTCCGCTCGTGGCGGTGACACCCAGCCGCCCGCCGAACGCCGCTCCGAGTGCCATCCCGGCTGCCGCGATCTCGTCTTCGGCCTGGATCGTGGTGACGCCCAGGCTGGCGTGTTTGGAGAGCTCGTGCAAAAGCTCGGAGGCCGGGGTGATCGGATAGCTCGCCAAAAGCAGCGGCAGACCGCTCCGGACGCTCGCCGCGATCAGCCCGAGGGACAGCGCCGTCGTCCCGTTGACGTTGCGATACGTCCCGGGTGGAACATCGGTGGCGGGCTTGACCCGGTACTGAACGTCGAGCAGCTCGGTCGTCTCGCCGAACGACCAGCCGGCGTTGAACGCGGCCAGGTTGGCCTGCAGCACAGCTGGGCGCTTGGCGAACTTCTGCTCGATCCAGCGCTTGGTCGGGTCGGTCGGTCGCCCGTACAGCCACGAGATCACGCCCAGCGCGAACAGGTTCTTGGCCCGACCGGCGTCACGCGTCGAGGCGTCCTCGATCCCCTCCACGGCGCGCACCGTCAACGACGTCATCGGAATCCGGTGCACCCGATACGCGCTAAGCGACCCATCCTCCAGCGGGTTCGAAGCGTAGCCCGCCTTCTCCAGATTGCGCTTCGAGAACGCGTCTTCGTTGACGATCACCGTCTCGCCCCGGTCGAGCTCGGCCAGGTTCGTCTTCAGCGCGGCCGGGTTCATGGCCACCAGCACGTTCGGCTTGTCGCCCGGGGTCAGGATGTCCCGCGAGGCGAAGTGGATCTGGAAGGCTGACACGCCGGCCAGCGTGCCCGCCGGCGCGCGGATCTCGGCGGGGAAGTTCGGCAGCGTGGCCAAGTCGTTACCGACCAGCGCCGTGGCATCCGTGAACCGGCTGCCCGCCAATTGCATCCCATCCCCCGAGTCGCCAGCGAAGCGAACTACGACCCGCTCGCGTTCCTCCACCGACTTAGTCATCTGCGTGCGCCACGACAAATTCCCCTTACCCATAGTACGCGCCCCCGCCGACGAAAGTTTCGCCTTTGGCTCGGGCCACCCCCCGATTGGGGTATGGGGCCGCCTCGGCGGCGTCCTGCGGATAATGTCGCGGCGTGACGCGCTGGGGGAGGCATGGCTGCCGAGCGCCGCAGCCACGACACCACCTTCCCCCTCCCGGTCAGGGATCAGGGACCGTTCACGACCTTAAGCAGGCTCCGGCGTCCGGCCCGCCGCACTCGCCTTCGATACGAACCGCGCTGCGGCAGGCACGGGGGAGTGGTGCGGGCGGGACGACGAGTAGGCGAAGCGAGGAGCTAGATCTTGGAGACGTTGATCGCCTTGGGGCCCTTGGGCGAGGCCTCCTCCTCGTAGGAGACCTTGCTCCCCTCCGACAGCGACCGGTAGCCGTCGGCGGTGATGCTCGTGTGATGGACGAACAGGTCCCGGCCGCCGTCATCGGGCGTGATGAAGCCGAAGCCCTTCTCGTCGCTGAACCATTTAACTGTGCCGTTTGGCATGTGGAGTGATCCTCCGTGGCTTTGAAGTGCTGCTACCGCGGAGGATGTGCCGCCCGGAGCCTGCACCTGCTTGGCGCCGCCGGCAAGCCAGGCGGCCTTACGAGCTGAAAAGGTACAGGACATGGACGATCCCATGTCGCTCGGGCGCGGCGTCAAGCTGCCCCTGCGCGAGATCACGGTCAGGACCTCGCGCTCGTCTGGCCCGGGCGGACAGCACGCCAACGTCACGGCCTCGCGGGTAGAAGCGAGCTTCGACGTCGAGGCCTCGGAGACGCTGTCCGACGAGCAGAAACAGCGCGTGATCGCCCGGCTCGGTCCGCGCGTGACCGCGGTGGCGCAGGACGCCCGCAGCCAGACGCGCAACCGCGAGCT
>JAFAZZ010000354.1 GCA_019239375.1 Solirubrobacterales bacterium
CAGCATCAACTCAGCCTCCCAGCACGTTGGAGCGCGCGACGAACGGGATCGGACATCAGAGTTTCTTCCCTTGCCTTGCCTCGCCCGGATCCCTGGCGTCCGGGCCCAACGAAGTTCTTCGGATCCGTCGCGAACTTGGATCACACCGAACGTCACCGCGAGCGTCGTTGTGGCGACGGCGACAAGCCCTTTCCCCGACCCCTGCCCGGCCCGCTCTTCCCGTAGAGCCGGAAGCCGCCCGGGCGCGAGGGGACCGGACGAATTCTCACCGACGGGCGGCAGCTGTCGCAGGCCGGCTCTGGCCGCCGCGGACATCGGCCAAGCTGCCAGCGGATCTCTTCGCTGACAGCCTCCGGCCGGTTGGGCGGTGGCCACCGCTGCGGCAGCGCTCACCTCACGGGGGCACGGCCAGGGCAGGCGAGGCTGCAAACGGCCCGGGGCGCGTGCCGCGCGCGTCCGTGGCTACCCAGTCCTGGATGAGGCGGTTCGCGGCGTGTGGGCGCTGACGACCCATCGCTTCGGGGCCTGTACTACGAGCACGCGCTGCCCTACCTTGAGAGCGGTCATCGATGCGTGCTCCCCGTTGTCGCGGATGCGAGCGCTGGGCGGGATCGACAGCGTGACGGTGTTGTAGCTCTGCTTCTTGGTTCCATCCTTAAGGGTCAGCTGCTGCCCGTTGACCGATTCGATCGTGCCGCGATCGAACGTGACCGTGCTGAAGCCATTCTTGGTCGCCATGACGAGCTGGCCGTGGACCGCGCCTCTGAGCGCACGTAACCCTCCTAGCCGGCCGTGGGCTGTGGTCTTCGTATTCGTGCCGGTGCTCGGTGTCGCGGCGCCGGCGCTCGTGACTGCGCTGATGCCGGCTCCGATCGCTACACAGGAGGCGGCTAGGGTGAGCAACTTGAAGTGCCTGCGAATGAAATGCATCTGGACCTTTCGTTTCGTGTCTGTTCGTGCCTGCACGGGAGAGAATCGCCTCGACGTGCAAACAGGTCATCAGCCAAAGGTCAGCTGCGTGTAAAACGACCCCGAAGGCGGCCGTGAGCGCGCCTACGATGTCGCTATGGCCGCGATGATCATGGTCGTCGAGGACGAGCCGAACATCGGTGCGCTGGTGCGCACCTACCTGCAGCGTGCGGGCTATGAGGCGCTGTGGGTGCGATCGGGTGAGGACGCGCTGACCGAGCTTCGCCGCCACCCAATCAAGCTCGTCGTGCTCGACATCGGACTGCCCGACATCGACGGGTTCGAGGTCTGCCGCCGGATCGCGGGCGAGCTGCCCGTGATCATGCTGACGGCACGCGACGAGGAGCCTGACCGGGTGGCCGGTCTCGAAGTCGGAGCCGATGATTACGTCTCAAAGCCGTTCTCCCCGCGAGAGCTGACCGCTCGGGTGAAGGCGGTGCTGCGACGAACCCAGACGGTCGCGAGCGAGGAGGTCATCGAGCTCGGGCCACTAAGGCTCGCGCGCGGGGCCCGCGAGGTCCATGTCGACGGACGCGAGGTCGAGCTGACCCAGCGCGAGTTCGACCTGCTCGAGTATCTGCTGCGCAACGCAGGCAAGGTCGTAACCCGCGATCAACTGCTCGAGTCGGTCTGGGGGTTCATCAGCCCGGGTGAGACGCGGACGGTCGAGGTGCACGTCGCCCAGCTGCGTAAGAAGCTGGGTCGCCCGGATCTGATCAAAACAGTCCGCGGCCTAGGCTACAAGGCGAGCGGATGACCCTGCGGCGGCGGGTGCTCGCGTATCTCGCGCTGGCGGCGCTCGCCTCGTGCGCGCTCACCGTCGGCGTGGCGGTCGTGCTCGTCAAGCACAAGATCTCCTCGCAGCGAATGGCGAACCTTGAGCAGCAGGCCAACGTGGTGGCCGCCGCCGCGCTCTCACCGGGGGAGCGCGTCTACCGCGTGGGCGGCGGGCGCCCCCGGCTCGTCCGCCCGCCCCGCAGCGACGCGGTCCTCGCGGCGATCACCGCGAGTGGCGATGTCCAGGGATCCGCCGCCGTAGGAGGGAAGGACTTTCTTTACGCGGCGCGCCAGACGGCCGTCGGCGGACGCGTCGTGCTGATTCGCCCGGCGAGTCTGGCATTCGCGGAGTGGCGGCCGGTCCTCGTGAGCCTGGTGCTGGCGGGCCTCGGCGGCGCGCTGTTGGCTGCGGTGCTCGCGTACCTGCTCGCGCGCCGCCTCACCCGTCCGATCGGCGATCTCGCCGCCGCGACCCGGCGCGTGGCCTCGGGCGAGCCGGGAGTCGCGGTCCCGATCGAGGGCGAGGACGAGCTCGCGGACCTGGGCCGGTCGTTCAACGACATGTCGAGCGAGCTGACCCGCGCGCGGGAGTCACAGCGCAGCTTCCTGGAGTCGATCAGCCACGAGCTGAAGACACCCCTCACCTCAATCCGCGGCTACGCCGAGGCGATCGAGGAGCACGCGGTGACCCCCGCGGAGGGAAGTCGCGTGATCTCCTCTGAGGCCGACCGCCTGCAGCGGCTGGTGACCGACCTGCTCGACCTGGCGCGCCTGGGCCGCGCTGGATTCTCCGTCGCCCACGAACCGGTCGACCTCGCTGCGATCGCTGCACAAGCGGTGCAGCGCCACCTGCCGCAGGCTCGCGCTCTCTCCGTGGAGCTAGCGAGCAACTGCGCGAGCGGCGCCTGGGCCATCGGCGATGCGGGCCGCGTGCTGCAAGCAACGTCCAACCTGATCGAGAACGCGCTCAGGCTCACCCCAGCGGGAGGCTCAATAGTCGTGCAGGCGACGGCGGGACAGATCGCCGTCCGAGACAGCGGCCCCGGCCTATCCCCTCAGGACATCGCGCACGCGTTCGAGCGCTTCTACCTCCACGACCGCTACCGCAGCCAACGTCCCGTCGGCTCGGGGCTGGGACTCGCGATCGTCAGAGAACTCGCGATCGCCATGGGCGGCAGCGTGCAGGCCACGATCCCCGACGGCGGCGGAGCCGAATTCGTCGTGCGACTTCCGCGAGGCGGGCCGGCAGCCGGCACAGCCACCTCGCAGACGCGCACCTGGTCATCAGCGACGGGCAACCGACGGCTCCGGTGACGATGTAATCTGAGCCCACCACATCGGCGCGTACTCTCGCTGGGGGGCTGCCGCCGACCTTGAGCGAGCGTAGGTCCGCCTCCGGCAATCTCGCCTGAGGTAGTGAACTGCAACTCGCTCCTGCATGGCTTCGATTCCCTCTATCCGTGACCGACTGGCAGCGTAACTCCGTCGCCGGGCCCGTCGGGAGACCAGCACGCGAGCTCCTCTCGCGGTCGCGACTGGAGGCATTCAGCGACGGCGTCTTCGCGATCGCGATCACGCTCCTCGTGCTGGATCTGACGGTCGGCGCTGCTGCGCACCGGCATCTGCTCCGGGCGCTGCTCGATCTTTGGCCGACGTATCTAGCCTACGTCACCAGCTTCTTCATGATCGGGATCGTATGGATGGGCCATCACGTGATCGTCTCGATCAGCACTCGCATCGATCGACGGTTACTGAAGATCAATCTGGCGCTCCTCTTTGTCGTCGCGTTCCTCCCCTTCCCGACCAGGCTCCTCGCGGAGTTCATCCGAGATTCCCCCGCCGAGAGAGTGGCTGCCGTGTTCTACGGCTTGTGGCTTCTGTTGATCTCGGTCGCGCTTGCCGGCATGTGGCGCTACACGAGCGGCAAGCGAAGGTTGCTTCCGGACGACTTCAGCCAGGACCAAGTGGATTACATGACGCGCCTCTTCGAACCAAATATCGCGCTGTTCGTTTTCGCGATCGTGCTCGCGTTGATCCTGCCCCAAGTCGCCGCTGCGCTGTACCTCCTGATTGCGACGCTCGGCTTCATCCGTACCGCCTAGGCAACGTGGTGAATATGTCGGAGACGAATCCCGTTTAGCACATCCAGACCGCGTCCGTCCGGCGGTCATTGAATCGGACATAAGATCCGGCCGCTAGGCGCCGCGGGACTCGGCGACCCGGCGTAGCCAGTAGCGGTACCAGTCAGGTCCGTAGGGGAGGTAGATCCTGGTCGGGATGCCGCGCGCGCCTAGCTCGTCGAGGATCTCTGGGCGTACTCCGAGGAGCTGCTCGACCGACAGCGGCCCGTGAGCGAGCAGGAGCGCCTCGCGGAGGCGACCGTCGTGGGTGGCAATCGACCAGGTCGCGCCGCGTTCGGCCAGGCGGAAGCCGAGGCGCAGAAAGGCAACGTCGGTCGCCTCTCCGTAGGGGTGGGCGCCGGTCGCCTCGACGTACGCGCCCTTGACGAGCCGAACGTGCACGCCGGCCTGGGCCAGCGCGTCCGCGTCGGCAGGCGCGCGCAGCAGGTTCGCTTGCACGGTGGCACCGAGGCGGTCGGCCAGCCCACGTGCCACGACATCCAGCACGCAGGCCATGATCGCGTCGCTGCGGGCGGCGTCCTCGGCACCGACCTGGATACGCCGACCCGCAGCCAGGACCCGCGCGATCGCGGCTAGGCGATCGGCCACCGCGGAAGCGCTCGAGTCAAGCGCCAGGTGCGTCAAGTCCACAGACAACCACGCATCGGAGGCAGGCGGTGGCAACGCTCCGGCCAACTCGATGTAGTCCTCGAGCACCCGATCGGCGACCCGGGGATCGCTGACACGCTCCCCGAACAAGTCGATACTGACGGTGTACCCGCGCTCGAGAAGCGCCGTCGCCATAGCAAGCGCCTGGCCTTGCGACCGGCCAGCAACGTAGCGCGACGCCGCGCGCCACGCCACCGCAGCACCCCCGGGCAGCGTCTTGACCGCGCTCTCCAGCCGCTCGCTCGTCGCAAGACGTAACAGCACCGCGCGATCAAGTCCCACAACACTCATACTCCCAGCATCGGCAGTCGGAGACACGAGCCGTCCGGGCCTAACCTCCTTAGTGGCCCACAAGGGGCAACGCAGGCGCGGTCCAGTGCCGCCGTTGGGATCGCCGCTTCTGTCGGCACTCAGAGCATCAAACCGCCCATCTGTCCCCAGCGTGCTGAGTGGATCTGCCGGAGACCTACGCATCCGCCACACCGGCGCCCCGCCCTCCGGCAGCTCAAGCACATCGATGTGCCGGAACCCGAGCCGTTCGTTAAGTGCTGCGCTTCGCTTGGTGCTGGCCTCACCATCGCGTGGTCGTTGGGTCGCCGCCACTCGTTTCAGACGATGAGGCATCCTGGCAGCGCCGGAGCGCGCTGTACGTGGACCGGCTGAGCCCCGGCGGCGGGTTTCTCGTGTTCGCCCGGCGAGCGCCGGATCAGGCGGCTTGGGTGAGCCGGCGGTAACGCCCCGGCGGTTGGCCGCGATGACGCGAGAAGGCTCGATTGAACGCGTACTCAGACATGTAGCCGACCTCGCGCGCGATGCTCTCCACCGAGTCGGTGGTGTGCTTCAGCCGCTGTGCGGCGACCTGCATGCGCCAGCTGCTCAGGTAGGCGAGCGGTGGCTCACCTACCTGGTCAGTGAAGCGCCGCGCGAGCGTTGCCCGGCTGACGTGAACCTCGCCGGCGAGCCTTTCCAGCGTCCATGGCTCGCCGGGGCGATCGTGGAGCAAGGCCAGGACGCGGCCGACCAGGGGATCGCGGAGTGCGGTGAGCCACGAGGGGGGACCGGCGTCCGGTTGCTGCTCGGCCCACCGCCGGATCGCGGCGATCAACAGCAGGTCGATGAGCCGCGCGGCGGCCGCGCGCGAGCCGGCCCGCCGGAGGCCGATCTCGCCGGCGAGCAGATCGACAATCGCGGCGATGCTGCGGCCTGCGACCGGATCTGCCGGCACGTGCAGGACGTGGGGAAGCGGACCCATGAGCGGCTGGGCGACATCGAGGTCGTAGTCGTAGGCGGCGCATACGAACGTGGTCACCGCGCTGTGACCACCTAGCTCGAGGTCGCCCTCGGGAGTCATCAGCTCCTCCTTCATCGAGCGATCAAACGGTCGACAGCGGCCCTTGGGCTCCGATGAGAGACGGTGGGCGATGCCGGACGGAAGCAGCAGCAGGTCCCGCGGCATGAGCTGGACGGGCTCTCGGCGCTCCACGCGGAGCCACGCGGTCCCCGAGGTCACCGCGTGAAACGACGCTCCGGTGTTCTGCGGAAGCTCCAAGCCCCACGCCGCACGCGCGCGGACGTTGGCCAGCAAGGCACCGTGAACGCGGCTCAGATCGAGAACATCGGCGAGCGGATCCATGTGGCGCCGAGATTACCGGAACTCCATGACCGGCCCGCTTGGTGAGACGCACGGGCAAGAAGTAGGCGATTTCAGTCATTTACCGACGCGCACGTCGAGCTTACGGTTCCAAACGCAAGAGGACCACCCCAACCAGAGGAGCCATGATGGACATCTCAATCTCAACCCCAGTCGTGACCGGCGCCGGCCGCGGACTGGGACGCCACCTCGTTGACGGCCTGCTCGACCGGGGTGTCGCGAAGATCTACGCCCTCGCTCGTGACAGCGCTACCGTCCGGCGGGACCCGCGTGTCATCCCGGTGCACTTCGACCTGCGCGACCCCGCCAGCATCGAGGCCGCCCCCCGCGTGGCCGCCGATGCCACCCTGCTCATCAACAACGCCTCGACCGCCGTCTTCTCGACGCCGCTCGACGCCGACCTTGCCGCGGTCCGCACCGAGATGGAGGTCAATTTCGAGGGGCTGTACCGGACGATCCGCGCCTTCGTGCCGGTGATCGCGGCGAATGGCAGGGGCCAGATCGTCAACGTGCTGTCCCTGCTGAGCCTGGCGAGCACGCCACCGATGACCGGCTACTCGGCCTCCAAGGCGGCCGCGCATTCCCTCACGCAGGCGCTGCGGCCGGTCCTGGCCGCGAGGGGCATCACGCTCCACGGCGTGTACCCGGGAGGGATCGACACCGTCATGCTCGCTGGGATCCAAGCGCCCAAGACGCCGCCGGCCGAGGTGGCGGGCGGAATCCTCGGCGGCCTCGCGGCCGACCAGGAAGACATCTTCCCAGACCCCAACTCGCGGGCGATGTCGCAGGTCTGGTGGTCAGACCCGAAGTCCTTCGAGCGCGCCTTCTCGGGCGTGGCCGCGGCGTCATGAGCATCGGAACCGTCACCGTCACTGGCGTGGTCGAGCGGATGCTCGGCCACGCCGCGCACGGTCCCGGTCCGCCGGAAGGTCTTACTCTCGGATACCGCGCTGCTAGCCGTGCTCGGGCCGGCGCGCGTCGGTCAGGCGGCGAACGCGGGCCAGAGGGTATCGACGACGTGCTCCGGCCAGCCCTTCTTGGGCTGCCCCTCGGCGATCCGGTGGTACATGAAGGCGCCCATCAGCGCGTGCACGGCGAGCTCTGAATCGAGATCGGGACGGATCTCGCCACGCTCCTTGCCGCGCTCGAAGGCGGCGACGATGTCGGCCATGCGCGGCCGGAGCATGCCCCGCCGGAAGCCCTCGAGCAGCTCGGGGTGCTTGCGTCCCTCGACGATCATCGTGCCGGCCAGCTCGACGGCGAAGCGGCGCCGCGCGAACTCCAGATGGGCGATCAGGTCACGGCGGGCGTCGCCGGTGTCGATCGGCTGGGTGCGGGATTGCTTGTCCGCCAGCACCGCGGCGACGAGCTCCGCTTTGTCGCGGTAGCGCCGGTAGATGGCGGGGCGTCCGACGCGGGCCTCCTCGGCCACCCGGGCGATGGACATCCTGGCGTACCCCTCCTCGAGCAGCAGCCTCCACGCGGTCTCGAGGATCGCGGCATCGACGTTCTCGTCCAGCGGCCGACCGGCGGCGCGGGCCTTCACGGGATCGATCGGCTCGGCGTGGTCTCTCGCTGGCATGGGCCGCAAGTCTCGCAGATGGGGCCGACTCCGCGCCGGGGCCGAGTCGACTTTGCCGGCTGTTTCTGAATTGTTCATATTACGTCACTTGAATGTAGCGTTACGTATCTGTATCGTCATGCAATCAACGGTACACCATGAGAGGAGAAGTGGCAAGTGAACAATCTCAAGCGCAAGCAATTGTCCGACCTGGAGGCGCCCGAGCGGCGTGTCCAGCTGAGGAGCATCGACGGCCTCGGCGAGCGAGCCGGCCTCGCCGCCGTTGAGGTCGCGGAGCTCCGCAAGACGTATCCGGGCGGGGTGGAAGCCGTCAAGGGGATCTCGTTCGCGGTCGCACCTGGTGAGGTGTTCGGGCTGCTCGGACCCAACGGCGCCGGCAAGTCGACCACGATCGGGATGCTGACCACCACCGTGGTCCCCACGTCGGGCACCGCGCGGCTGGCGGGGTACGACGTCGCCGAGCAACCGCTGCTCGCCCGCGGGGTCAGCAGCGTGGTGTTCCAGGACTCCGTGGTCGACGGCCCCCTGAGCGGCCGCGCCAACCTCGAGCTGCACGCCCGCCTGTGGGGCGTCCCCGCGGTCCATGCCGGCCACCGGATCACCGAGCTGGTCGATGCGGTGGGGCTGACCGAGCTTATCGGCCGGCCGGTCTCGAGCTACAGCGGGGGACAGCGGCGCCGACTCGAGATCGCTCGCGCGCTCGTTTCCAGCCCGCGGGTGCTGTTCCTCGACGAACCGACGGTCGGGCTCGACCCGCGGATCCGCCACGAGCTGCTCGACGTGATCGCGGGCCTGCGTGCGCGCGAGGAGATGACAATTGTGCTCACCACGCACTACCTGGACGAGGCCCAGCGCCTATGCGACCGGGTCGCGATCATCCACGAAGGCACGATCGTCGCGCTCGACAGCCCGGGCGCGCTGCTCGCCGGCCTGGGACGCGAGATCCTCGAGTTCCGCGTGAGCGGCAGCCCCGAGGCGGCGCTCAGCGCCCTCCGGGACCGGGGTGCGGCCGGCGACGACGCGTTTGCCGTCGGCGCTCGCGTCACCGTGCCGCTGCACGGGCACGCGGCGAGGGACGCGCTGGCCGCGATCGAGGCCGAGCGCCTGCGCGCGTCGGAGCTCGCCACGCGGGTCCCAACCCTCGACGACGTCTACTTGCACCTGACCGGCGAGCGCATCGCCCACGCCGGGTGACTATCACACCGACAAGACAAGGAGATTCCAATGTCCGCGATCGCAGAAACAGGATCGATCGCTTTACCCGCTCCTCGCCGCGCGCGGCGGGCCAGCGTGCTGCTCACGCTCGCTAAGCGGCGGGCGTCGTTGACGTCCAAGACCCCGCGCCAGATCGCCGTGCCGCTGCTCGGGCCGGCGCTGCTGGCCCTGGTCGTCGCACCGGCGCTCAAGGTCGCCACCGGTGGCCTTCACTCCCACATCGACTACACCTCGTTCGTCGGGGTGGGCGCGGTCGGTCTAGTGATCCCGCTCAGCTGCATCTTCGCGGGGCTGAGCGTGCTGGTAGATCGGCACTCGGGCGCCCAGCGCGAGCTGCTGGCCGCTCCCGTACCCC
This sequence comes from Solirubrobacterales bacterium, assembly GCA_019239375.1. Lineage (GTDB taxonomy): Bacteria > Actinomycetota > Thermoleophilia > Solirubrobacterales > Solirubrobacteraceae > Palsa-465. The sequence continues at coordinate 9,339 of JAFAZZ010000354.1, forward strand.
GCGCCTACCTCGTGCTGGGCAACCTGATCGTGGCGATTGGCCTGGCCACTCTTCAGGTCGCCGTCCTCATCGGGCTGTCCGCGATCAGGGGCGGAACGTTTCACATCACCGGCGCGGGCGTAGCCTGGTTCATCGCCGCCGGGCTGCTCTTCACCGTGTTCATGTACGGCGTGGCGGAGGCGCTCGCCAGCCGGGTGACCAAGCAGGAGGACTATGTCGGCGCGACCCCCGCCGTCGCGATCCTGCCCTTCTTCTTCGCCGGTGCGCTGTTCCCCATTGGCGCGATGCCGGGCGTGCTCACCGCGATCGCCAAGGCGTTTCCGCTCACGCACGCGCTGGCGCTGATGCGCTACGGCTTCATCGACCCAAGCGGCAGAGGCCTGCACGACATCTGGGGCGCGCACAGCGTCACCAGCGAGGCGTGGCTCAGCCTTGCCGTGGTCGCGGTGTGGGCCTTGGCCCTCACGGTGATTTCGATCCGCGTGTTCTCGCGCTCGGCGGTGAGCTGAGATGGA
>JAFAZZ010000443.1 GCA_019239375.1 Solirubrobacterales bacterium
CAGACCGCGGCGGCGTAGCACGACCCACCAGACGACGAAAGCGACGAGCGTCGCGCCGAGCGGGAAAGCCAGGGTCAGCACCGCCCCGGATCCCACCGAGGAGGCGATGTCGGCGGGCACGAACGCGGCGGACAGCATCACGTGATCAGGTACAGGAGGACCCAGGTGACCACGGCGATGCCGGCGCAGGAGTACAGGTACACCATGGTCGCATCGGCGGACGGCCGGAGCGCCTGCACCGCGCCACCCGCAGCCGCAGCCTCTCGAGCGGAGCGCATCGCGGTGGCGAGCAGGGTCTCGACCGAATAGACCGCGCCGAGCCAGAAGGCCAGGAACATCGCGGTCCAACCGTAGAACACGCTCGCGTAGCCGCCGCCGTCGGCGCCGAAGTTCACTCCGGCCAGGTACTCGAGCAGCTGGAGAACCACCGCAGCCACGCTCAGCGCCAGCGCGATGCCCAGCATCCCGAGCGATCTGGTTCCGGCGACCAACCCCCGCCGCGCACACGCGACCCGCCCCGCACAGCTGACCTCGCCGCGCGACCCGAACCCCGTCGCGCGACCCGAGACCCTCAGAGGTGCGCAGCGTGGCCGGCGCTGAGCTCTTCGACCGTCCGGGCCGCAATCCGACCGGCGCGGAGCACGCCATCGACGACGAGCGTCGGCGTCGTCACGATCCCACCCCGCACCCCGGCCTCGAAGTCTCGGCGGATCCTGCGCTGTACCGCGTCGCTACGTCGATCGACGTCAAACTGCTCCACGTCGAGACCGAGCCTCCGCGCCCGGGCCCAGAGATGGGGATCCTCGAGCCGTCCCTGATCGGCGAACAGCAGATCGTGCATCTCCCAGAAGCGGCTCTGCAGCGCGGCGGCCTCGGCCGCGGCCGCCGCTGCCCACGCGCGCGGGTGGCTCGAGCGAATGGGGAAGTGCCGGAAGGCCACGCGCAACCGCGCATCGGAGAGTTGAGTCGCGGCCACGGCGCAGTAGGGACATTCGAAGTCGCCGTACAAGAGGGCCACCGCGGCGCCGGCCGGGCCGCGCACGTGATCCTCGTCCGAGAGCCCTGGAAGCGGCGCCGAGCTGAGGGCCGGCAGATCGCTCAAGCTCGCGCGCCGACCGCGTCCAGGCCGTCGAAGATGAGGTTGGCGCCTGGAAGATCGGTCGGAGCCGGCGCCTGATAGCTCCAGGCGACGACCGCGTCGGGGCCGACGACCACCAGCGCCCGCTGGGGAAAGCCGCCGGGGTGGTAAACGCCGAAGGCGCGGCAGGCGGCGCCTTTGGGCTCGAAGTCGGACAGCTGCGGGATTGTCACGCCAAGCTTTTCGCGGAACGCGGTCTGCGACCAGCGGGCGTCGCACGAGACGCCGTACATCGTCACCCCACGCTGCTCCAGGTAGTCGCTCAGCACGTCCTCGTAGAGACCGAGCTGATCCGTGCACACCGGGCTGAACGCGAACGGATAGAAGACCAGAATGGTCGTCTTGTCTTTGAGGTCGGCACGTGTGAACTTGGTGCCGTCATCGCGCTGGAGCGTGAACTCCGGGACGAGGCTCCCCGGCGCGATTGGGCCGCCCGATGCGTCGGCGTTCACCGGCGGAGCCCGAGCTCGCGCAGCAGCGAGCGGTAGCGCTCGAGATCGTTGTGCTGAAGGTAGTTGAGCAGACGGCGCCGGCGCCCGACCAGCATCAACAGCCCGCGGCGCGAGTGGTGGTCCTTGCGGTGCTCGCGCAGATGCCGGGTCAGGTCGTTGATGCGCTCGGTCAGCAGCGCCACCTGAACCTCAGTCTTGCCGGTGTCGGTGGAGCTGTCGCCGAACCTCGCGGTGAGCTCGCGTTTGCGTTCCTGGGTGATCGTCATCGGCGGCTGAGGCTAGCAGCACAGAAAACCTTGGATAGCTGACGTGGATTCCGGCATCCGTGCCGGAATTCCGGGATTAAGCCGTTTCGCCTTCTTCCGGCGGCGAGCCTCCTTCCGGCGGCGAGCCGCGCTCGCGGCACAGGGCGCGAGTCCGCTCCACGTCGTGGCGCATCTGCTCGATCAGCGCCTCCGCAGAGTCGAAGCGACGCTCGCCGCGTAGACGCGCCAGAAAATCGATGCGGAGCTCACTTTCGTACAGGTCCCCGTCCCAATCCAGTAGATACGCCTCGACGAGCAGCGCTCTTCCGGTCCCGAAGGTGGGTCGCACACCGATGCTCACCGCGGCGCACGTCTCCGAGGCGCGGGCCGCGTAGATCCCGTGGCCGGGGCACACGAGCGACTCGTCGGGGATGATGTTCGCCGTCGGGAACCCGAGCGTGCGCCCGCGCCGATCGCCCTTGACCACGGTGCCGCGCAGCTGGAATGGAGCCCCGAGGAAGCGCGTCGCGGTCTCCACTTCGCCGGCGAGCACCAGACCCCGGATTTGGCTCGAGGACACGATCTCCCCGTCGACCTCGACCAGCGGGACGACTCGCGTGTCGAAGCGGACGTCGGCGGCGAGCAACTCGGGATCGCCGGCGGCCCGATGACCGAAGCGGAAGTTTTCCCCCACCGACACGCGGGTGGCGTGAAGCTGCTCGACCAGGATGTGCTCCACGAACTCCTGAGGCGTCTGATGAGCGAAACCCGCGTCAAACGGGATCACCACGAGCTCCTCGACCCCCAGCGCGGCGATCAGTTCGGCCTTCCTCTCAAGGCTGGTCAGCAGCTTAGGCGCGGCCTCCGGCCGAACCACCCGCAGCGGGTGGGGCTCGAACGTCAGGACGGTGTCGCTGCCGCGGATCACCTCGCGATGGCCCAGGTGCACGCCGTCGAACTCGCCGACCGCCACTCGCCGCCGTCGCCTCAGGACCTCGGGGAGCATCGTCACCCGCATCGGGCTCACCCGGGAGCTCATGCCCCCCGGGCACCCCCTTCGCGCTCGTCTGATGCGCCGCGCAGCCCCACGACCGGCGCGAGCTTACCGCCCGGCCTCGGCTCGGCGAGCGCGATGAGACCGTGGCCATCGGTCAGCCTCACAACATCGGCGCCGCCCGGATCCGCAACCACCGCCACCCCGTGCGCGGCGCGACGGGCCAGCTCGGGGTCGAGCCGCACCTCCGGGATGAAGCTCAACCCGTGTTCGAGCGTGACGATCCGTTCCGGGTCGGCGTCGTGCACGCGGAACGGCCCGATCGCGGTGCGCCGCAGCTCCTCGCAGTACGCATCGCCCAGCGCCGCGATCAGGCTGCGCACGTATGTGCCCGAGGAACACTCGATCTGGAAGGCGCGCCGATCGCCGTCGCGCCAGCGTTCCTCGAAGCGGTAGACCTCGACCACCCGCTCGGCAAGCTTCACCGGCTTGCCGGCCCGAGCCAGGGCATAGGCCCGCCGCCCGCCCACTTTGACCGCGGAATACGCCGGCGGACGCTGGCGGACGGCGCCCGTCGGCAGCACCAGATCGCCGGAAGGGACCACACCGGTAACCGTGATCGCCCCCTCCGGGTCGCCCGTGCTGGACACCGCTCCGAACCGGGCCACCGCTTCGTAGCGCTTGGGCAGCGCCATCAGGAAGCGCTGGATGCGCGTGGCGCGCCCTACCAGGATGAGCAGTAGCCCGGTGGCGAACGGGTCGAGCGTTCCCGCGTGACCGACCTTGAACCGCCCGCCCGCCGACAAGAAGCGGCCGCGTAGCGTCCGGCGCATCGAGGCGACTACGTCGTGCGAGGTGACGCCGGCCGGCTTGTCGTACAGGACGACGCCGTCCGGGACGCTCACGCCGACGTGGAGGCGAGCTGCTGCGCCACCTCCTCGCGCAGGAAGGCGACCACCTCGTCCCAGTTCATCGAAGTGGAGAAGCCGGCCGCCTGCCGATGGCCGCCACCGCCCTGCGCGCGGGCGATCGCCGACACGTCGACGCGATCGTCGCTCGCCCGCAGCGAGACCTTGCGCGCGCGGTCGCCGTCGGCGTCGGCGATCCGGTCGCGCACGAGCGCCGCCACCGCGGTGCCCTCGACGGCTCGGAGGTGGTCGATGACGCCCTCGGAGTAGCTCTCCTCGGCGCCGGATTCGGCGAAATCGTGGGCGTCGAGTTCGGTGACCGTCAGCCGCCCGCCGTCGTAGCGAGCTATCTTGGCCAGCCCGCGAGCCAGGAGCGCGAGCTTGCCGTAGGGCACCCCCTCGTAGACGCGCCGGTAGATCTCGTGCACGTCGACTCCGGCCTCGATCAGGTCAGCGGCCATCAGGTGCGCTCGCGGTCCCGTGTTCTCGTACATGAAGCGCCCGGTGTCGGTGATCAGCCCCACGTAGAGCGCCTCGGCGATGTTGAGCGTGGGCGCCACCCCCAGCCCGTGCATCAGATCCCAGACGATCTCGGCGGTGCACGACGCGTCCGGCAACACGTAGTTGACCGTGCCGAACCGGGTGTTGTCGTGGTGGTGGTCGATATTGACGATGTGTAACCTGGACCCACCCGCCCGCCGAAACGCCTCCGCCGGATTGCGCTCGAGGTTGCCGCAGTCGAGGAACACGATCGTGCGCTCCTCGAGGTCCGGGGGGGGTGACTGGACGAGGCCCGAAAGCGCGAAGAAGCGATACTCCTGCGGCAGCGGAAACTCGGTGGAGTCGATGAACATCAGGCTGTCGCGGCCCAGGGAGTAGACGATCTCCTGCATCGCGATCAGCGACCCGAGGGCGTCGCCGTCGACGTTCTCGTGCGTGACGACGATCAGCTTGTCGGCGGAGCCGAGCTCATCGAGCACTTCATCGCGGCTCGCTGTCGCGCCATTGTCACCCATCCGCGCCCGGTCCCTGATCGATCAGGCGCGAGATGCGCATGCCGCGATCGATCGACTCGTCGTACTCGAAGGTGAGCATCGGCGTGTGCTTGAGCGACAGTTCGGCGGCCACACGGCCCTGAAGGAAACCATGCGCCGAGCGCAGACCGTCGAGCGTCTCGGCGCGCACCTGCTCATCCCCGAGGACGCTCACGTAGACGCGCGCACGGCGCAGGTCAGGGGTGGTCTTGACGGCGGTCACGGTCACGAAGCCAACGCGGGGATCCTGCAGATCCTTCGCGATCGCGTCACTGAGAACCTCCCGTACAGCCTCATCAACGCGACGCATCCGGCCGGCGCTCATCCTATCCGCTCCCCTGCAATCGTGTGCCGAGAACGCTCACATCCATTCCGAAAGCTCCTCGACGGAGGTGACGATCCGCCGTACCGACACCTGCTCCGGCCAGCGCGCCTCGAGCCAACGTTCGACGTTGTCCGCCGCCGCGACCAGGACGGCCAGCGAGCCGCCGGTCAGCGCGGCCGTCAGTCGCGCCCGCTGCCAGAGGTCTTGGTGGTCGACTTCGGCCACGGCGGCGCCCAGGCGGCCGCGCAGCTGGGCCTTGATCGACGCGAGCTCCTTGCGTTTGCTCTTGAGGCTGCCGGCATGGGGAAAATGCAGATCGATCACCAGTACCGCGACGAAGCCGCTCTCCGACATCGGCGGCCGCCCGCGGGGCTAGTGGATCGAAGCCCCGAGACGCATCACTAGACCAGCTCGCGTTCAACCTGGCGCGTCGCGTACGCCTCGAGCACATCGCCTTCCTTGATGTCGGCGAAGTCCCTGAGCACGACGCCGCAGTCGTAGCCGGCCGCCACCTCGCGCACATCGTCGTTGAACCGGCGCAGGCTCTGGATCTCGCCGTCGTAGATGACCGTGCCGTCGCGCACCAGACGGACCTTCGACCCGCGGATGATCCGCCCCTCCGTCACGTGGCAGCCCGCGATCGTGCCCACGCGGGAAGCCCGGAATATCTGACGCACCTCGACCGACCCGAGCGTCTCCTCGACCTCCTCGGGCGCGAGCATGCCCTGCATGGCGTCCCGCAGTTGCTCGATGGCGCGGTAGATCACCGCGTAGTGCCGGATCTCGACCCCCTCGCGTTCGGCCACGACGCGGGCGTCGCCCACCGGCCTCACGTTGAAGGCCAGGATGATCGCGTCTGATGCGGCCGCGAGCATCACATCGGACTCGGTCACGCCGCCCACGGCGCCGCGGATCACGTTGACCGAGACCTCGTCCTGCGGGAGCTTGGCGATCTCGTCTTCGATCGCCTCGAGCGATCCGGCCACGTCGGACTTCAGGACGAGGTTCAGCTCCTGGACGCCGCTCTTGAAGATGTCTTCGAGCGAGACCTTCTTGCCCGAGCGCCGGGCCAGCGCCTCGGCCTTCAGGCGGGTGGCGCGCTCGGTGGCCAGCTGGCGTGCCCGTCGCTCGTTCTCGACCACGCGCACGTGCTCGCCGGCCTCCGGGACGCCGTCGAAGCCGAGCACCTCGACCGGCTCCCCCGGCAGGGCCTGGCCGACGCGACGACCCATGAAATCGCTCATCGCCCGTACGCGGCCCCAGTGCGCGCCGGCCACCAGCGCGTCGCCCACCTCGAGGGTGCCGCGCTGGATGAGGATGGTGACCACCGGGCCGCGGCCCGGATCCAGCTTGGACTCGATCACGTTTCCGGACGCCGGCGCGTCGGGATTGGCGCGCAGCTCCTCGACCTCGGCCATGACCAGGATCGTTTCGAGCAGGTCCTCGAGCCCGTCCTTGGTCTTCGCCGACACGTTCACGAACTCGGTCTCGCCACCCCACTCGACGGGCTGCAGTCCGAGCTGGGCCATCTCGGCGCGCACGCGGTCGGGCTGCGCGCCCTCCTTGTCGATCTTGTTGACCGCGACCAGCATCGGGACGCCTGCCTCCTTGGCGTGGTCGACCGCCTCCTGGGTCTGAGGCTTCACCCCGTCGTCGGCCGCGACCACGATGACCGCGATGTCGGTCACCTTGGCGCCGCGCGCGCGCATCGCAGTGAACGCCTCGTGACCGGGCGTGTCCAGGAACGTGATCATCTTGCCGTCCTGGTGAACCTGGTAGGCGCCGATGTGCTGCGTGATGCCGCCGGCTTCGCCCGCCGCCACCTGGGTCTGGCGGATCGCGTCGAGCAGCGAGGTCTTGCCGTGGTCGACGTGGCCCATGATGGTGACCACCGGCGGGCGCTCGACCAGCTCCTCCTCGGCATCGTTGAACACCGGCTCGGCGACCGTCTCGTCCTCTGAGTGGACCACCTCGACGTCCTCGCCGAGCTCGGCGGCGAGCACCTGAACAGAGTCATCGGACAAGGTCTGGGTCAGAGTCTTCATCTCGCCGAGCGCCATCAGCTTCTTCATCACCTCGGGCACCGGGACGTGCAGATACTCCGCGACGTCCTTCACGGTCGAGCCGCTGGGGATGCGGATTGCGTCGGGCTCGGCCAGCGCGGTCTGGCTCGCGGACGGACGGGATTCGGCCTCTTCGTCGTAGACGCCGCGCCGCCGGCGACCGCGGCGCTGGCGGCGGGGTGGCTGGTTGGGCTGGGCCGGCGCGGTGCCCGTGGTGCGGCGCGAGGCCTGAGAATCGATCACCACGCGGCGCCGGCCGCCGGCGCTGCCGGGTGCGCGCTCGCCCTGGAGCGAGTCGCGCGTGGGACGCTTGTGGGCGGTCTCGGTCGACTCGCTTCGCGTGGCAGCGGGCGGGGGCGCCTCCGCCTGGTCAGGCGGAGCGCCGTCAGGCGGGGGTGACGGTGCGGCCTGAGCACGTCCGCCCCCATCGGTGGGCCGCTGCCCCGTGGTCGCGCTGCGCGCAGTCATTCCGGCGACGGACTCCGCAGGACGTCCGCCCTCCGGCGCCTGGGCCTCCGCGCGCCCTGCGCCATCGCCATCGCCCAGGACGCGCCTGGCCACCGCCTCGTCAACTGAGGACGAGACCGCCTTGACTTTCAGCCCGGCCTCCTGCAGGCGCGCCAGCACCTCCTTGGCGGCTAGGCCACGTTCCTTGGCGATCTCGTGCACACGCTTGTTCATCGAGTGGTCTCCTTCGTGGGCACGGCGACACCGAGAGGCGTCACTGGCGGATGACTGTCAAGGACGCAGTGAGCGTGGCGTACCTGGAAGGTACGCGAGCGAGCGAGGACGCAGACAGGCGCCGCCCCGGATGAAGCCGGCGCGGCCGTCGGGCGAGACTGGATGCCGAGCAGGCCGCAAAGCTGGCGCGCCTCGAATGTCGTCGTGTCTGCGAAGGGGATCACCGGACTCAGTGTAGGCGCCTAATCGCCGCGCTTGCTGGCAGCCTCCACCTGATTGGTGTCCTTGCCTTCGAGCGCTTGGTGAGCCTCGATCCCGCAGTAGCGCGATCCCGGAAGCGCGGCGTTGGGGCAGCGTCGGCCGTTGGAGAGGATCGCGTGGCAGCGGCCCTGCGTCTCCTCCTCCTCATAGCCGTGCTGCGCCTCTTCGGCGGCGAATTCGGTCTCTGAGCGAATGTCGATCCGCCAACCGGTGAGGCGGGCGGCCAGGCGCGCGTTCTGACCCTCGCGGCCGATGGCCAGCGACAGCTGGTCGTCGGGGACGATAACCGTGGCCTGCTTGCCGGCGTCATCCACGAGCACCTCGCGCACGCGCGCGGGAGACAGAGCCTTGGCCACGAACCGGGCCGGCTCGTCGTTGTAGGGGATGATGTCGATCTTCTCGCCGCGCAGCTCGGACACGACCATGCGCACACGCGACCCCCGCGGCCCCACGCACGCCCCAACCGGGTCGACCCCGTCGACGTGCGAGACGACCGCGATCTTCGAGCGATAGCCGGGCTCGCGGGCCACGCCCGTGATCTCGACCAGGCCGTCGGCGATCTCAGGCACCTCGAGTTCGAACAGCTGCTTGATCAGCTCGGGATCTCGGCGGGAGACAATGATGCTCGGTCCCTTGGTCGAGTTCGAGACGTCCTTGATCACGGCCTTGATGCGCTGCGAGTGGTCGTAGCGCTCGCCCTCGACCTGCTCAGACTTGGGGAGCAGCGCCTCCACGCGCTCGCGCAGCTGCACCAGCGTGTAGCGCGAATCGGACTGCTGCACGATGCCCGTGATCAGCTCGCCCACGCGGTCGCGGTACTCCTCGAACATCATGTCGCGCTCGGCTTCGCGGATTCGCTGCAGAATCACCTGCTTCGCCGTCTGCGCGGCGATCCGCCCGAAGTCGTGCGGGGTGACGTCCTCGGTTTCGATCTGGTCCTCGTACTCCTTGAGCTTCTCGAGGTCGATCTCGGGCTCGGGCGGCTCGCGCATCTCGCCCGTCTCGGGGTCGACCGTGGGCAGTTGGTCCGGCGTCGCCTCCACCAGGAGCTGCTCCTCGAGCTCGGGCGGGATCTTCAGCTCCCAGACCTTGAAGTCGCCGCTGTCGCGGTCCATCTCGACCTTCGCGTAGCGCGCTGCGTCGGGCGTCTTCTTGTAGGCGGAAAGGAGCGCGTCTTCGAGCGCCTCCATCAGTTTCTCGGAGGAGATGTTCTTTTCGGCGGCGAGACCGCGAACGGCCTCGACGATCTCTCTCGACATGGCTTCAGTCTCCAGGTACGAGGTTGGAGCGGGCGATTTGCTCGTAGGGGATCGTGACCACGCCCTCCTGAGCGGCGATTGTGACGTCCCTGTCCGATGCGCCGACCAGCTCGCCGGTCACGCTCTTGTGTCCCACGGACTTGCCGCCCGCTCGGCGTCCGGCCTCGCTTGAAGGGGCCGCGTCCGGGTCATCCGGCCGCGCCTCCCGCAGGCGCACGCGTGCGTGCCGGCCGAGGAACCGCGTGTAGTGCTGTGGCTTGGTCAGCGGACGGTCCTGGCCGGGAGAGGACACCTCGAGCGAGTAGCGGTCGCGGTAGTCGTTCAGGCGCCCGGAGATGCGCTCGCACAGCGCGAGGGTCACGCCCTCGGGATGATCGATGAACAGCCTGAGCGTGCCGGAGGGGACGACCTCGGCGAGCAGCACCTCGACCTCCGGCTCGCTCTCGGCAAGCCGACGTTCGATCTCAACCTGGAGGTCTGTGCTGCTGGGATTCACTCCGTCTCCTCCTACGCAAACTCATAAAAAAAGCGGGCTGGCGCCCACTTCGGGTACTGCCACCGGGGAGCACCCGGCGCTCAACTTCATGTTTCAGGTTAGCACCGGTTTCGTGGTGCTGGCATCCCCCGGGCCTCCTGGCGCTAACGGATCGGCGAGAGTGTGGCCGCGACCGCCGGGCGCCCCGTCCTGACACTGATCGCGGCCCCCGGACGGCGGCGAACCCGACCTTATGAACCCGATGCGGCTGCTCTCGCGCGGGCGCGGTCGCGGTAGATGCGATAGTCGCGCCGGCCGGGTTGCATGCCCGCGGCCTGGGCCAGGGGCTGGCGTGCCTCGGCGTGGCGGCCGAGCATCTGCAGCGAGCGACCGAGGCAGAACAGCGCGAAGTCGTTCGTCGGCGCCCGCTCGATCACGGCCTCGAACTCCGCGGCGGCCTGCTCGTAGCGCCCGGCCCCGAACAGCGCGCGGCCGAGCGCCTCGCGGATCGAGGTCTTGTCCGGGGCGAGGTCGCGCGCGCGGGTGAGCGGAATCGTCGCCTGGTGGTTGTGCCCCGCCTCGAGCAGCTCGGTGCCGCGAACGAACAGTTCGTATACGTCGTCCATCGACTCTGAGTTTAGAGGGCCGCCGGGACCGTCAGACGGGGTCGCCGGGAAGTGGCCGGCGGGGGCGCCGCGGCCGGGGGGGCAGCGCCCACAGCGCGCGTAGCGCGCCTCCCAAACCGAGCCCGGCCCGCAGCTGCGCGCGGAGCGCGCGGCGCTGGCTCAGCGTGGGCACAGCGCGCTCGCCGGCGAATCGGGACATCCGCAGCGTACGCAGGTAGCCGGCCGCCTCGGGCGAGGTCCGGAAGCGCTGCTCGAGCGCCGCCAGCGTGACCCCTTCAGAGATAGGGCGGCCGCTGCGGGCAAGCGCGCGCTCGAGCTCGGCGAGCAGGCCGTCGGCGTCCAGCGGTCCGCTGCGGTGCCAGGCCACCAGCGTCAGAACGAGCAGCGCCACGAGCAGACCGAGCGTCCCGAGCAGGAACGGCGCCGCCGAGTCGCCGGAATGGGTGCGCACGCCGGCCAGGCCGCTGGCCCCGCTCGCACCGGCCTGACGGCCGCCCAGCTTGCTCAGCCCGCTGCTTGCACCCAGCAACCCGTTCGAACTGATCGGGGTGCGTCCACCGCGGGCCGGCGCCGCCGCGGGTGTTGGATCGAACGAGATCCAGCCGTAGTGCGGGAACCACGCCTCGACCCAGGCATGCGCGTTGATGTCGCTGACCATCCAGTGCTTGGTGGCGTTGTCGTAAGTGCCGGTCGTGAACCCGGTGGCGACCCGGGCCGGGACCCCGCCCATCCTCAGGAGCAGAGCCATCGCGCCCGCGAACTGCTGGCAGTAGCCGAGGTGGTTTCGGGACAGAAACGTCTCGAGCGGATACGGCGTCGGCGGCGGATACTCGTCGTAGCTGAAGAGACCAGAGCCCAGGTAACCCAACACGCGCTGCACGTACGCGTACGGCGTCCGGCTGGTGCTGACCATGCGCTGGGCGAGCGCATAGGCCTGGCCATAGGGCGAGTTGGCGATCGCCTCCCTCCCGCTGACACGGACTGGATCGGTCTGGTTCTGCGGCGCGTCGCGGCGGGAGGCGAACGCGGGGAACAGAACGCGCTGAGCGCCGACGCCGAGGACTGGTCGCACCTGCGGCAGGGACAGGGTCAGGTCGGTCCGCCGAACCTCGAGGGGATAACTGTCGCCCGCTCGGGCCAGCCGGGCAGGGCTTGGGTGCGGTGCGTAGACCTGGACCCTGTAGCTGTCGCCCGGACCGAGCACCGTCTGGCTGATCCAGGTGCCGGCGCTCGAGCCGGGGAGGGCGGTCGCGATGTGCGTCGGGGCCTGCGCCGTGCCCGCGGCGATCACCTGGGTGGTCTGCATGGCGCGGACGGTTACCGTCAGGCTCTGCGTCCAGCGCGCCAACGTCGCCGCGCCGAGCGGGGGCTGTCCGGTGGCGCTCAGACCGGCCGCCGTCCAGCCGCGCCCGTCGAAACTGTCGAGGTTCTCGGCCTTCCAGTACTCGCCGCTCCACGCCTTCGGGGAGGCCGAGACCTCGAGCACGTCGTTACCCGTGCGCGGCCAAACCAGCGGGCCATACCGCTGGGTCCAGTCGAAGTGCTCGACGTGGGCGGGCGTGAAGCTGCGCGCGAACGACGTGGGGTCGATCCACGGCGAGTGTTGATCGATGGCGGGGGCCAAGGCCATTCCGAGCGCGCCGGTGACCGCACAAGCCAACACCACGCTACCCCGGCGATCGACCGGCACCCGTTCGCCCCACATGAAGAAGGCCAGCAGGGCGAACAGCACGAGCCCCTGCAGGTAAGCCAGATGGGGATGCACCAGCGTAGCCGGCACGACCACGAGCGCGATCAACGGCAGCGCCGCGCCGGCGCGCCGGATGTCGCCGAGCGCCGGTGGCGCAAAGGCGAGCAGCATGCCGGCATCGAGCAGCAGGATCGCGGCCCCGAGCAGAATCACCACCTGAACCCACTGGTTGATGCCGCTGTAGGGGACCAGGATGCCGGGCAAGGCCGAGAGGCCCTGTCCGATCCCGTCCGCGGTGACCGCCACGCGCAGATGCAGTGTCCAGCCCAGTGGGACGCCCACGAGCGGGAAGATCGCGAGAAAGGCCACGACGGCGAGTGGCGCGCCGACCACGCTCGCCGACTCCTTTCTGCCGCCGCGAACCGCCACCGCCCGTTCGCGCTGGAGGAGCAGCGGGCCCGCCCCGGCCAGAGCGACGGCCAGCGCCAGCAACCCCAACAGCCGCCAGGTGGGGGCCGGCTTCATCAGCGTCGCCCACCGAAGCACCCCGTAGAGGCCGAGCGCGGTGAACCCGGCGAGCCTGACGAGGGGCCGGTCGCGAGCGCCCGCGGATTGGCGGGTGTGGTAGGAGTCGCGGCCGAGCGGCGCGAGGACGGCGACTTGCGTGCTCACGCCGCCCGCTCCCTCGGTCGCCGTCCGGCGCCGACCACGAACCCGACGCAACCGGCCACCTCGAAGGTGGCTTCGTGCAGGGGCTGGGTGCAGAGCGGCTTGGGCATAACCAGCACCGCGGCCCGCACGCCGGCGCCGACCAGACCGACGGGCAGCCGCGCCATCGACGTGGCCGCGACGTACACGACCTGCGCGTGGCGCGCTCCCTGGGCCAGGCTGGGCGCCCGCGCCTCGGGACCACCCTCAACCAGAGCCAGCCTGGCGTGCGCCACCGGCCAGGCGGCGAGGTCGGGCTCAACCTCGAGCGGGCGGTGCTCGCCGGGAAGGAGCAGGCCACAGCCGACCCGACCTCCCAGCTCGAGTACCAGCGAGGCGGCGGCGCGGACGGCGGCGTCGAGATGCTCGGGCGGTCCCGAGCCGCGGGCGTCGACCACGACCAGCGGGCGGCTGTCGGTGTCTGCGCGCAGCCGGCGCTCGAGCAGGCCCGCCCCTCGTGCCAGAGCCGGCCAGTGGATGCGCGACGCCGGCGTGCCCTGACGGTATGGACGAAGCCCGTCGACCTCGGTAGCACCGAGCGGCTCGATCGCGACGGCCCCGGTCGCCCGGCGCCACTTCTCCCCCGCGCCGGGGACCCATTTGACCCGCCCGGTGCGCGGCAGGACGAGCACCTCCTGAGCAGGCGACGGACTGGGCCGCACCACGCGCGCGAGCTCAAGCGCATCGGAGACGGTCAGCGTCGGCGCTTCGATGTGCCTGATGCCTCGGCGGGGAAAGCACGCCACGATCCGCACGCTGGCGGTGCGCCCGCCCGAGATGAGCGACAACGGCGCGTAGATCGGCACCGGCTTGCCGGCCAGCGGGTCGATCACCGCGGCGCCGGGCAGGCCCCAGGGCCCGCGGCTTACCTCGATCGTCGCCTCAATTGGCTCGTCCTCGACGACTCGCTCGGAGTCGAGGCGCCGCTCGATGTGGGCAGCGCTGGCGGCCAGGTGGATCCAGACCGGAGCGGCCATGGCCAGCACGACGAGCGCGACTCCCGGGACGAACAACGGCGCGGCGTCGAAGAGCAGCGCGATCAGGATCAGCGCGACTCCGGCGGTCCCGGCGGCCGCTGCTCGCCTCACCGCGGGTCCGCCTCCTCCCCCCGGAATTGGCTCACAGCGCTCTCACGGAGGCGACGGCGTCGCTGATCACGTCCGCGGCGGCCCGGCGCGGCGACTCCGGCGCCAGCAGCAGCCTGTGCGAGAGCACCGTTTCAGCTAGCGCCTGCACGTCGTCGGGCAGGGCATGATCGCGGCCGTGCATCATCGCGTAGGCCTTGGCCGCGCGCAGGAGGAGCAGCCCGGCCCGCGGGCTCGCGCCCAAATCGACGCGCGGGTCCTCGCGCGTGCGCCATAGCAGCCGGACGATGTAATCGCGTAGAGGCTCTGACGCCCGCACCCGCCTGGCCGCGTCCTGGGCCGCGAGGATCTCGGCGGCCGTGGCCACCGGCGCGAGGGTGAGGACGCGATCGCCGGCCTCGTGGTCGGCGAGCATCCCCGCCTCGGCGCCGCGCGAGGGATAGCCGAGCGAGATCCTCACCATGAACCGGTCGACCTGCGCCTCGGGAAGCGGATAGGTGCCCTCGTACTCGATCGGGTTCTGCGTGGCCAGGACCACGAACGGGCGAGCCAGTTCGTGGGTGTGGACGTCCACCGTCACCCGGCGCTCCTGCATGCACTCGAGCAGGCCCGACTGGGTCTTGGGCGAGGCGCGGTTGATCTCGTCCACCAGCACCACGTTGGCGAACACAGGTCCGGGGCGGAACTCGAAGCGCTGCTCGCGCTGGTCGTAGACGTTCGTGCCGACCACGTCCGCCGGCAGCAGATCCGAAGTGCACTGCACGCGTGCGAACTGGCAGTCGATCGAGCGTGCCAGCGCCCGCGCCAGCGCGGTCTTGCCAACCCCGGGATAGTCCTCGATCAGCACATGCCCCTCAGCCATCAGCGCCACCATCAGATGGGTGAGCGTCTCGGGACGGACCTGGACCGCACCGGCGATGTTGCCGGCGATCCGCCGGGCCAGCGTGGCGTAAGCCTCAGATTCTTGCGGGGCTACGGGTGTCTGCTCGGGCTCCATCCGACCCTACCCTTGCTTCGCGCAGTCGCTCCACTTCATCGAGGACGGCGCGCGCGACTCGTTCCTTTCGGGAGTGCGGCACGTGCCGCTCGGTTCCGTCCGCCGCCAGGATCGTAACCTCGTTGTCCTCGGACTCGAACCCGATCCCCGCGCGGGAGATGTCGTTGACCACGATGGCATCCAGCCGCTTGCGCTCAAGCTTGCCGCGGCCGAGCGCCACCGCATCCGTTCCGTGCTCCGCGGCGAAGCCGACGATGATCTGATCTGGGCGCCGCATCTCCGCGATCTGACTGAGCACGTCCTCGGTTGCCTCGAGCTCGAGCCTGGGAACTCCCTCGTCCTTCTTGAGCTTGGCGTCCACCGGGCCGAGCGGCCGGAAATCGGCCACCGCGGCGCTCATCAGCAGCACGTCGCAATAGGCGAGGCCCCGCCGGCACGCGCCGGCCAGCTCGGCGGCCGTCTGCACCCTCTGTAGTCGCACCCTGGGCGGAGGCACGAGGGTCACGTTTGCCGTGATCGCCGTCACCTCGGCGCCGCGCCGAACCGCTTCGCGGGCGAGGGCGAAGCCCATTCTGCCCGACGAGCGATTGCCGAGGAAGCGAACGCTGTCGATCGGCTCCCGGGTTCCCCCAGCCGTGACCAAGACGCGCGCGCCGCTCAGCGACTGTGGCGTGAGCATCGCCTCGCACGCTTCGAGGAGGTGCTCCGGCTCCGCCAGCCTTCCGATCCCGTGCTCGCTGTAGGAGGCCAGATCGCCTTCGCCGGGGGGCACTACGGTCACGCCGCGCGCGCGGAGCAGCCGGAGGTTGGCGGCCGTGGCCGGGTGCGTGTACATCCGACTGTTCATCGCCGGGGCCACCGCCACAGGGCAGTCGGCCGCGAGCGCGGCGGCGGTGAGCAGATTGTCAGCCTGGCCGTGCGCGAGCTTGGCCAGCGTGTTCGCCGTGGCTGGCGCGATCAGGAACGCCTCGGCGCGCTCGACCAGCGCTAGGTGGCTGATCGGCGCCCGCTCGGGCATCGGCTCGCCTGGATACGCGCCGCGCGCCCGGTCGGACTCGAACTCGCTGCTCAGCACCGGCGCGCCCGTGATCGCCTCGAACGACGCGCGGGCGACGAAGCGCTCGCTCGCCGGAGTCTGGATGACCCGCACCGCGTGGCCTCGCTTGACCGCGAGCCGCACCGCCTCGAGCGCCTTGTACGCCGCGATCCCGCCGCTCACGCCAAGGAGCAATCGGGCCACGGCCAGGGCCTACCGATAGTGGTACTTGAGCTTGCCCTGGGCGACCTCTTCGAGCGCGATCGTCAGGTAGTTCTTCGACCGCGTCTCGACCATCGGGGGAGGAAACTCATCGAACGTGCCCTCGCCCAGGTTGTGGTAGTAGGAGTTGATCTGGCGAGCGCGTTTGGCCGCCACGATCACGCTGGCATAGTCGGAGTCAACGTGCTCGAGGAGCTTGTCGATGCGGGGTGAGATCAAAGCTTGTGCCGTCCTTTGCAGGGAGTGTCGGCAACAGGTTAGCGGGGGGACTCGGGCCGGGCGCCGGGATCCGCGTGGCCTGGGTGCCGTTCACGGATCGATGGCCGCGCGAACAATGCCGATGAGCTCCTCGGTCGCGTGCTCGAGTCGGTCGTTGACGACCACGTGGGCAAACTCCGGTTGTGCCTCGATCTCCCGCTCGGCCATCCGCAGACGCGCGTCGACCTGCGCCGCGCTGTCGGTCCCACGGCCGAGGAGCCGCGCTCGCAGGGCCTCGCGCGAGGGCGGCGCGATGAACACTGCCACGGCGTCGGGCATCGCGGAGCGGACCTGCCGAGCCCCCTGGACCTCAATCTCGAGCACCGCTCCCCGGCCGGCGGCGAGGCGCCGTTCGAGCTCGGAGCGAAGCGTGCCGTACTGCTGACCCGAGTAGGTGGCGTGCTCGACGAAGTCGCCGGCCGCGACGTGCGCCTCGAACTCCTCGGGTGTCATGAAGTAGTAGTCGACCCCGTCGCGCTCGCCCGCCCGCGGCGGGCGCGTGGTGGCCGACACCGACAGCCCGAGGCCCGCCACCCGCTCGAGGAGGCCGCGGATCAAGGTGCCCTTGCCGACCCCGGAGGGGCCGGTGATCACGAACACCTTCGGCGTCGGATTCAGCGCCGCCGCATGAGCGCGACCAGCTCGCGCCGCTGGCGCTCGGAGAGACCGCCGACCGTCTTGCTCGGCGAGATCTTGCACTGGCCCAGGATCTTGTTCACCTTCACGCGTC
>JAFAZZ010000007.1 GCA_019239375.1 Solirubrobacterales bacterium
CGCAGCGTGCCGAGGAGGCTAGGCCTCTGCCGGCCTGGCTTTAGCCGTGAGCCGCACCCCGGCGTGTGGATGCCCGACGTCAGGAGGCTGCGGTCGTACAAATGCGTGACCTACAGCATTGAGTGACCAACGTCACACCCTGTGCGCATTGCGCCTGCCACCGTGCTTGGCCGGTAATTCGATCCGCTGAGTCGCTTCCGCCAGCGCGGGGGCGAGCGGGAACCCACTCCGAGCTTCGTGTTTCGCCTCGGACCGGGCAAATCGGCCGGCTAGCGGATGCTGGTGTCGGCCGTAGCGAGAGCGGCCAACTCGTGCGCGGGTGGGCGCGTGGTCGCGAGCCCGACAGCTAACCCGGTCAGCGTCAAGGAAAGTAGAACAAGGAGGACCTCCGGATGAGGCCCATTTCGATCGGGCGCAAACGGCGCCTGAGTCTCCCTGCCGCGGGCGCGTTGCTGCTCGCGCTTCCGGCCTCGGCGGCCGCGCTTACCGCCGGGCTCGGTTCATTCCCGGGCGGGGCTAAGGCCGCGTCGGCGAGCGCTCACGGCGTGACGGTGAAGCGCGGGACCGCGCGCACCGCCGCACAGCGTGGGTGCAAAAAGCTACTCACCGTGAAGATGGGTGAAGGCGCAGCCAACCTGATCTATTCCGGTAGTGGAGAGGTCAGCGGACACGCTCTTAAGGTGCTCGGCTACATCGAACGCTGCCAACGCAATCCGGCTGCCCAAGATTTCGTTCGCGGCTACGACCATTATCAGGCGCAAATGCACCGCGCCCGCGTGGTTACGGCAGAGGAGGCCGCCGCGGCACGTGCCTCGCAGCAGTCGGGAGCCAGCGGCGGTTGGGCGATTCCCGGCTGGGTGGTGCAGTGCGAGTCGGGCGGAGAAAACCTGCCGCCGAACTATGCTGGCGCGTCCGGCTACTACCAGATCATCCCCAGCACCTGGCAGGCCTATGGTGGCACCCAGTATGCCCCCAGTGCCTATCAGGCGACGGCCGAGCAGCAGGCAGCCGTAGCGTCACGTATCTGGAACGGTGGCGCCGGCGCCGGTCAATGGGTCTGCGCTGGCCGCGGCTGACGCGAGCGGTGTCGTCTGCTCGTTGGGCGGTGCTCCACGGCTGGGAACGCCGCCGCGATAGCCGCCGATGAGCTGAGAATGCGTGCTCGGGCGGCGGCGGAGCGTCAACTTTTCGCGCCGCTGGCGCGCGTTTATGTGGTAGGTTGCGCTCTCAGGGACCGATGGTGGCGTCGTCGACGGCCACCCGGGGTCAAGGGGAGGACGAGTGAGGCAACAGCGGTTGGTGGACGAGCCGCAGGGAGCGTGGCTTCGTCCTTGCGCTGCGGACGCGTGAGGCGCGGTGAGGACGGCGGCGCTTCCCGGGGTTTGGAACGTCGCCTTGGTGGCGGGTCGGGGTCGAACGGCCCCGAAGCGCTGTCGGCTTTCTGCCCTACGCGCCGGCCTGCTACTCGTCTACCTCGCGCTCTGCCTGAGCGCACCGGTAGCGGGTGCGTCAACACTCGGGGCCAGGCTGCCGGTGTTGCGGCGCGGGCCGCCCGTACGAATGACCACCGCGGCGGATCGGAATCCGGCGCTCGCGGCTACGCCGTACATGGGGTGGAATACGTACTACGGGGTCGGGGGGCTATTCGATGAGCGGACCATCCTCGACGTAGCCAACTCGCTGCTCGCCCGGGGCTTGGCGCAAGCGGGCTATCGGATCGTGTGGCTCGACTTCGGCTGGGCTAGCGGGAGGAGGGACAGTACCGGGCAGATCGTCGTCGACCCCCAACAATGGCCGCACGGTTTGGCTTGGTTGACTGCCTGGCTTCACCACCACGGCCTGCTCGCCGGGATCTACACCGATGCCGGGCACGCGGGTTGCGACCATCAGGGGGTGGGATCGTACGGCCACTACCGCGAGGACGCCGACGCGTTCGCCGCCTGGGGCTTCGACGCGGTCAAGCTCGACTTCTGCGGCGGCGCGCAGGAAGGGTTCAGTCCCCAGGTGCTCGACACGCAGTTTGCCACCGCCCTGAGGAACAACTCCAGCCACCGAGCGATCCTGCTGAACGTGGACAACTTCTGGGCGCCCGGGCACATCGGCGGGACGCTGCCGTCGTACGCGAACTCCTCATACGCCAACTATCGGTGGGCGCCGCAGATCGCGCAGAGCTGGCGCACCGAC
>JAFAZZ010000098.1 GCA_019239375.1 Solirubrobacterales bacterium
CGACTGCGAAAGCTGACCCGCGGTCACCTCCAAGAACACCTGCCACTTCTCCTCCGGCGAGAGCTGCCGGCGCCGGCGGCGCATACCGTTCTGCATCGATCAGACCTCCTGGGACTGGGGCCGCACAGCGTCCCAGGATTAGGTTGAAAAACGGCCCGACCTCTATCACGAGCTCAGACGCAAACCACCGGCGACTGCCGTGACCGCCTTCAGCCCCCCGTCCGCGGTCCCGCGACCCCGGTTGGCGCCGATGCAACGGCCATCCCGCGAACCATTCTCACTTGCATGCAGCGACTGCTTTTACGCGCGCCGCGCCACGGAGCTCGCGGCCGCTTTGGCGAGAGGCGCTTCGGGCGACTGACCGCCCGGGGCCCTGGCCCGTCGCCGTGTCGCCGGAGCGGGCTCCGAATCCCCGGAGGCGAGCAGGAGTCTCGCGCGTCCCGCCGAGAGTGCCGGTCCTCGTGCGTGCGAGGCGGCACTGACGCGGACGACGCGTCGGCCGGGCCCCGCTCAGCCGCGGAGCAACAGCGCCGGCGCGTGCTGAACGCGCCCGATCCGGGGGGTTGCAAAAGCGTTTGCGCCGCTAACGCTTCAGCGGCGGCAAAGGAGCCGTCTCGCGGTTTGCCTTGTGGGGGCCCAGTTGGATGGCAAACGGCAGCGGGTCGCGAGGCCTGCGGCACTGGTTGCCGTATCGAGGCGCACAGATTCACGACCGACTCGGATGCAGTTTCCCAAAGTAGACCGGTCTGACGTTTGCCGCGTCAGACCGGTCTGCCATCTCCTAGAAGCTGATGGTGCCGTTGCCGTATACCTCGCCCATCTGGGCCACCGTGGGAGCGGAGTTGCTCAGGTTGCACTGTCCCTTCTTGGAACCGCTCTTGTAGGTCGAGCCGATGAAACCGAACGACTCCGTGAGCCTGACCGTGCCATGGATGCCGGCGTAGAGCCCAGTTCCGCTGACGACGGGAACCGGAGCCGACTCGGTGATCGACGCGGAGCAGGTTGCCTTGTCGAACGTCGGAGTTGCGTTATTGACCTTGGTGGTGATGGTAGTCAGATTGAACGTGATCGTGCCCTTTTTGAGAGCCGCTGTTGCCAACGTCTTGCCGCCATTCCTGCTGGCCTTGTGGGTAGCTCCGTAGTCGCCGATCGCGCCGGTGATCAGGATCTTTCCGTTGCCCTGGCCTTGGCCGGGCTGAACGAAAAGGTGGATCGGGCCGCCAGCGGGTGCGCTGGATGATCCCGCGCCCAGCGCGACCGACGCGCCGACCCCGGTGACCGTCACCGCTGTGGCGAGGGCGATCGCAACGCGCGAACGCCGGAAACGGAAGTACATGGATATCCCTCTCCTTACGTTGGGTACCGAGCCCCGGGCAACCCATACAAGGCGGCCCCAATACTTCAACAGCCGGGAGGGTCCAGAGTTGCGCTCCGTCGTGCGGCCGTTGTCTAACTGTTGGCTAGCGAGGCGAGCTCGAAAGGGAACGTCGCCGCAGCCGCGGACGCGCCCACCAAATCGCGCTGCTCGACGCGGAACGGCGCAAGCTCGAAGACCAACTGACCGCAGCAGAGCAACCCTGTCCCTGGACGCCCGCCGCCGGCAAACCCAAGGCGAGAGGTGATCTGAAGGAGGGCTCCGCACGGGTTGGCGTGATTCGCCGCCATTGCCCGGCTCGCCCGGTATCCGCGCAAGGCAGGAGCCGTCGCAGCTCGTTCGATATCAAGTATCGGGGAAAGGAGGTATTGCCGTCTCGTCGGCCGCGCCGGCTCATCCGGCGAATGAGCCCGGTGCGCCATGCCTATCCGCCACGGGGGCTTTGTGCTACGTCGCGGCGGTCAGTTTCAGCTGTCGTGCTGATGCGCCACGACCGGCGTGTGGGCTGGTGCACCCTCGCAATCCTGCAAGTGACGCTTGCGCGAACGGGTATCGACACCGCACCGGCGCGTTGTTAGTTTACTGATGCAGTGACCGCTGTCCCATCGGAAGTGGGCCCACCTTGGGGCGGAACAGTAACGGGCAACCCTCGCGGTAACCCTCTGCGATCTATCAACAGCCTCTGGTCGCTCGACCGGAGGAGAACCACCTTACAGGAGAAGACGAATGGCCTACGGCATCGCGCATTTCTTTCCTGGCGGTACTAAGACGCAATACGAAGCGACGATGATCGCCATGAACGGCAAGCTCGGTGTCATCCCCGAGGGGCAGATCTTTCATGCGGCAGGCCCATCGGCCGGCGGATGGCAGATCGTCGGGGTGCACCACCAAGGAAAGCTGGGACCGCTTCGTCGACGCGGTGTTCATGCCGCTGATGGCAAAGGGCATTCCCGGCGGCTTCACCCAGTCCCCGACAGAAACCCTCTGGGACGTAACCCATCTCTACACCTAAACGGAACCGGTGAAAGCCCGTGTGACGCGGGCTTTCACCCGCCCATCTGGGCACCCGCGAGCGCGTCGCGGTGCTCGACCAGATAGACGATCAAAAAGTCGGCCACCGCCTTGACTCGCGCGGAGCCGCGCGCCGCCCGGCCGTAGAGCACGTGCAAGCTCTGCGACGCGATCGGGTCTGGCAGGACCCGCTCCAGCTCAGCGTACGAATCCCCATGGCAGCAATACAACACACCGATCCCCTCGCCCGCAGCGATCGCGCTGAGCGCCATATCGACGCTGTCGACCCGTGACACCGGCGCCCTCTGGTCGTGATACTCCTCAAGCCAGCTGACAGGCGCGGAGGTAAACGTAGCGTTGTAAAGCACGAGCTTATGCCGGCGAAGGTCCTCGGTGCTAGAAGGTCGCCCGGCGCGGTCAAGGTACGCCCGTGATGCGTAGATGGCCAGACCGAGCTCGAACACATAGCGGATGATCAGATCATGGGCTGTGGGCCGACTGGCGCGCACAGCAATGTCTGCCTCGCCTCTAGCCAGGTCGGCCACCGCCCGGTTTGATTCCATTACAACCCCAAGCCCGGGGTGTCTCTCGGCGACGATGTGCGGAAACCTTCGAAGAAAGTGCACCATCGATGGGGGTAGCGACAGTCGAACCACGCCGGCCAGTTCCGCCCGCGCCGCCCGCACCGAAGCCACCGCCTCGGCTACCGCGGTGTCCATCGCCTCGGCGGCCCTCAAGAGCACCTGCCCCTCGGTGGTGAAGGCAAAGTCGCGCCCGCCACGCACAATCAAGACCGCGCCCGTTGCCTTCTCGGCCGCCGCCAACCGGCGACTGATCGTCGAAGCATCAACGCCAAGAATCCGCGCGGCGCCGGCCATCGAACCCGCGCGTCCGAGCGCTAGCAAGACCCTGAAATCACTCCACTCAGGCTCGGTCATGGCGCGACGGGCTTGCTCGCCCTCCGCGCAGGATACCGGCGTCCGGCAGGCCGGGCAGCTCCCTTCCCGCCGGGGCGCCCTGGATACCACCCCGCTCGCCAGACGAAGCGGAGGCGCGAACGCGAGCCAAGCCGCACCCGGCAGCCACGAAGCTGGGCCGAAGAGGCATTCCCAGCGGAGTCTCGCCTCGCCTCCGGCGCCGCACCCGCATCTCCCACCCCGGTCTCGCAACCCCGTCGGACTGGATCTCGCCGGCACGGTCGGCCCGTGGCTCTTGGAACGCAAGCTAGTTCCACTCACGAAACGCCGCCGGTCTGGTTTGAAGACGCGGCTTGCCCGTCCGAGCGAGCCGGCGTGGTCGAGCCCTGAGAGCGTCGTCATCTGGCGGCTTCCGACGGCCTTCAAAGCCGTACCGGTGCCGGCGGGGATCAGTGCATATGCGACTCGGGACAGCCGACCTGCCGATTCAGGACTTGGCCTGACAGGCGCACTCATGGACAAGCGCGGTGGGCAGATGAGGACGGCTGCGCGCGCAGCTCCGCTACGACGGCCGCTCGGTCACCATGCGCACGCGCCATGGCCGCGGGTGCTCGGAGGACGTCCCAGAACTCATGGAAATTGCTGGCGCCCTCGGCAGACCTCGGGTGACGCTCGACGGCGAGCTGGTTTGCCTGCGCGAGGATGGGCGGCCGGACTTCCCGCGGCGCCGAGCGCAGGGGTCGATGGTGTGGGAGCGCATCGCTGATGGACATTGAGCTCGCCACACTGGCCCGCGGCTCGGCGCACGATGCAACTCGTCGTGTGCCGCATTCATGCCATCCACCGTCAGCGGTGCGCACGCGCTACATCCTCCGCACGGCGCACGGGCGACCTATCCGGATCGACTCGCAACTTCTCGCCCTCCGCCCTGTTACAACCGTGAACGAACGAAGGGAGGGTCCCCATGTGGACTTCCAGGCGCATCCTTGGGACGGCGTTGGCCGCCGCTCTCGGCGCGCTGTCGTTGGCATTCGCCGCTGTCGCATTCGCCGCACCGGGCAAACACCACCACCCCGGTCCCGGCGCGCATCACCCGACCCCGTCGGACCACCCCCGCCCACGACACGGCGTGGCGCTGATCGACGAGTCCCTAGCGCCGTCGCAGCCGACCGACCCGACGTTCCACGGCGTCAAGCCGGGAGGCGCGCCGTGGGTGCTGAAGTCAGGCAGACTGCGCCTGACCTCCAGCGGAAGGCTCGACCTCGAGGTCCGGGGGCTCGTGATCCCGACGACCGGCACGGCCTCGCCGGTGACGACGATCACCGCATCGCTCTACTGCGGCGCGGACGCGGACGCCACGCCCGCCGGCACGACTCAGCCGGTTCCCATCTCAAGCACCGGTAACGCCCGCATCTACGATCGCTCCTTTACCGTGCCGTCAACGTGCCTCGCACCGGTGATCCTCGTGCACCCGAACGGGATCGCGACCGCGTACATCGCCCTCGACGGCTGGCGCCTGTCCTAGCCATCTGGCGTGCCGGCGAGCCGCCACCGCACAGCGGCGCTCGCCGGCCGCCATCCTGCAGCGGCTCGACAGCCGCACGGCATTTGCGGCAATCTCGGGTATGTGGCGGTCTTGCCGGCAGTAGCTCGGGGCCCCTGAGCGCTCCGGGTCACCGGCAAGGGGCGCAAGGAGCGCTGCGCGACGCTCACCCCGCAGACCGTCGCAGTGTCCGCGGGACACCGCAGCTTCCCCCGATTATGCGGACCAGAGCCACTACCAGGTGCACGTTGCGAAACACCCCCGCGCACCTGTCGGCATAAACCAGAAGGTCGGCATGATGCCGCCGCTGTCACCGAGCCTACGACCGGGTGCGAGCTGGATCTCCTGCCCTACCTCTATCCGAACCCGCGCGTTATCTGAAGCTGGCTGCTCTGGGCCAGTACGGTTCTGTCGGAATCGGTGAGCTACTTCGGATAATTGGAGCCAGTTCGTCAAACGGCCGGTGCTGCGGGCCAAGGTTTTCGGCAGGAGCCAGGCGGGTCCAGCGCGGTTGGTTCTACCCCGATACGGCAGCCTCGCCATGATGCCGAGAAGCCACTTTGGCGAGGTCGAGGTTTGCGGTGCTTACCGGCTGTCGCGCGCGGAACGAGGAGGTGGCTCGAGATCGAAGCTCACCGTGTTGCTACTAGGATGGCGCTCCGTTGGCGGCGTTTGAGATCTCCCCCTGGAAAGACCTGTTCGTCGCGAGCTCCGGAGCTTCTGCGGCACTTGCGGGCCTCGTATTCGTTGCCGTGTCGATCAACATCGACCGCATCCTGAAGTTCAAGGGGCTTCCGGAACGAGCGCTACAAACCGTGCTGCTGCTGCTCAGCGTCGTTCTGGTCTCGATCATCGGGCTGATTCCTGGTCAAAGCCACATTGCGCTCGGAGCAGAACTGCTCGGCGAAGCGCTGCTCTTCGGAGCCGTAATCGCGATGCTCTTGAGGCGGAGCTTGCCCCCTCGCTCCAGCCCGCAGTCCTGGCGGCTCAGCCGTGTGGTGGTTGTGGCGGCCGGGACGGTGCCACTGATCATCGGCGGTGCGAGCGTCCTTGTCCAATCCGGCGGCGGGCTCTACTGGACCGTTGGCGGCATTATCTTCGCGATCGCGGGCGCGGTAGGCAATGCCTGGGTGCTCATGGTGGAAATTCTGCGTTAGCTGTTTCGCCGCGCAACGAGTGCGCGACGCCTCGACTCACGCTCCGA
This sequence comes from Solirubrobacterales bacterium, assembly GCA_019239375.1. Taxonomy (GTDB): domain Bacteria; phylum Actinomycetota; class Thermoleophilia; order Solirubrobacterales; family Solirubrobacteraceae; genus Palsa-465. The sequence goes on from JAFAZZ010000098.1 coordinate 6,051, forward strand.
CAATCCTCGCTCGTAACGAAGAGCCAGTTTCAGACTGAGCAGGTCGCGATCGCTCGCCAACTGAGCAGAGTGCTGCTTCGACCGAAGAGCAGCTGCAGTGCCTGCGGCTCCTCGCTGGGATAGCGTCCGTGCTAGAGCCGTTCGAGGAATGCGAGGAGGGTGTCGGGCGGCTGGTGTCGGCCGGGCGGGGTGCCGGTTGGGGCGCCGCGGTCGATTGCCTGTTGTTTGAGTTTGTTGTCAGCGTGGAGGTAGATCTCGGGTGACTTGGTGCTCTCGTGCCCGAGCCAGAGCGCGATCGTGAGGATGTCGATGTTCTCGGCCCGCAGGAGCATCGCATTGGTGTGACGGAGCACGTGCGGCGTGACGCGCTTCCCCCGGAGCGATGCACGGGCGTTGCTGGCGCTGGCAACGTGCTTGTCGAGCAGCAGTGCGACCGCACTGGTGGTGAGCGCTCCGCCTCGGCGTGTCGGAAATAGTGGCCGGTCGGGTTCCCCGTCGCGATCGAGCATCCATTCCGTTGCGAGTCCCCGACGGATTCCCCTAAAGGCGCGGCCGTTGTGAGGCCACAGGCGCGGCAAGCCCGGTGGCTCAGCGTTGTCGAGTTCGGCGAGCTTTTCAACTCGTCGGCGGGATTCGCCGCGCGTGGCACGGACTTCGGCGGGCGGCGGGGAGGTCCCAGTTGAGATGGCGCTTGCCGGGGACTAGAGCTATTGGTCACCACAAGCCGTGGCGACCACGATGTCGGTCCGTTCGGCGAGCTGTCGGGTGAGAGGCTGTGGCTGGCGGTCGGCGAGATCGATGTCGAGTTCGTGCATCACCTCGATGACTTCGGGATGAATGCGATCGGTGGGAGTTGTCCCGGCGGAGGGGGCCGTGTGGCGCCCATCGGGGGCGCGCTCAACAGCGCTTCGCTCATCTGGGACCGGCCAGCGTTGTGCGGGCAGACGAACAGGGCGGTTCTCACGGCAGGCTCCGGCGGGGCGGTGGTCGGCGCGGCCTCACCGCAGGAGTCTAAAGATTGACAACTGTCACTTCAATTGATAGTTGTATATAGATGGTGGTCGATCTGGAGCTGGCCCCGAAGACGAAACGCCCGGCGGGTGAGCGGTGCTGTGAGCCGGTCGTGTATCCGGACGTGGAGCGCGAGCAGGCGCTGCATATGGCTGCCGTCGCTAAGGCGCTTGGTGAGCCGGTGCGTGTGCAGCTGGTCGATGTCCTCAGAAAGCACGCCGGGAAGGTGTGTGTCTGTGAGCTGGTGCCGCTGTTCGATCTCTCCCAGCCGACCGTCTCGCATCACCTTAAGGTGCTGCGCGAGGCCGGCATTGTCGGCTCGGAGCGAGTCGGGCTGTGGGCGTATTACTTCGTGATCCCCGATGCGCTGGAGGAGCTGTCTGGATGGCTGAGCTGAGCAACACGTGCTGTACGCCCGAAACGCAGGCCGGCTGCTGTGAGCCCGAGGAGAAGGCCGGCT
>JAFAZZ010000274.1 GCA_019239375.1 Solirubrobacterales bacterium
GACCCGGGCGGCATCGCGAAGGGCGTATTCGCGGACGAGCTGGCGGTGCAGCTCGCGCGTTATGAGGCGGTGGTGGTCGACTGCGGCGGTGATTTGCGGCTCGGCGGAACCGAGGCGCCGGCGCGCCAGGTGCACGTGGCGAGCCCATTCGATGACGCGATCCTGCACACCTTCGTGTTGCGCTCGAGCGCGGTGGCCACCAGCGGCATCGGCAAGCGCAGCTGGGTCGGCGTGGACGGGGGCGTGGCGCACCATCTCCTCGATCCGAGAACCGGCAGGCCGGCCTTCACGGGTGTGGTCCAGGTCACCGCGCTCGCGCCGAGCGCCAGCGAGGCTGAGACGCTGAGCAAAGCGGCGCTTTTGCGCGGGCCGGCGCAGGCGGGCGGAGTGCTCGTGCACGGCGGGGTGATCGTCCTCGACGATGGCAGCTTCGTCGTGCTCGACCCTGACTCCGGCGTGCGGGCTGACCTATAAGTTGGCGTCAGCGCCAGAGTGCTGCCGGCGAGGGCTGCTAGCCGGGCAGGCTTTGTTCTGAGGCTTCGGCCCAGGGCACGATCACGGCGTCCTCGAGCGGCGAGTCTCGCGCCACCACGTACTCGGCCGGCTCGGTGTCCGACACATTCTCGAGCACGTGCGTCTCGCGCGGCGGGACGTACACCAGATCGCGCGGCTCAAGCATCAGCTCTTGCTCGAGCCGGTCGCCCCACTTGACGCGGAGCGATCCGGACAGCATGTACACGGCGCTCTCACACTTCTCGTGGTAGTGCGGGCGCGACTGCGCGCCGGCGGGAACGCGGAACACGGCCATGTAGATGTTCTGCGCCCCGGTGGTGGACTGGGAGATCTCACTTCCGCCCACCACACCGCGGGGAACGTCCCGGTCCGGGCCCGGCTTCACCACCTTCATCGACGCGCCGCCCTCATGGCCGGCGAGTCTACCGTCGCTGCTGCTCGGCCTCCGACCGGGCCGGGACCTCGATCTGCAGCGGACCGGCCTCGTGGTCTACCTGGAGCGTGGTGTGGCGGATGTCGAAGCGCTCCTCGAGCAGCGCATGCAGCGAGCGGCGCAGCTCGTGGCAATCGTCGTCGGCGCGCACCACGACGTGCGCCGACAGCGCCGGGAATCCGGAAGTGACCTCCCACACGTGCAGGTCGTGGACTTCGACCACACCGGGCTGGCTGGCCAGCGCTCGGCCGATCTCATCCGGCGCGACGCCCGCCGGAGCGGCCTCCATGAACACCCGGCCCGACGCCTTGAGCAGACCGTAGGCCGCCTGGAGCATCAGCCCCGCGATGAATAGCGAGGCAATCGCATCAGCGCGATCGAACCCGGTGGCCAGGATCACGCCGGCGGCGATCGCCGTGGCGATGAAGCCATACAGATCCGTGAGGAGGTGACGGTAGGAGCCTTCGACGTTGAGGGTGCGTTCGTGATCCGCGCCGCCCGCGATGATGCGCACAGCCCCCAGGTTGACTGGAATACCGACCAGGGCCACGCCGAGCATGACGCCCCCGTGCACCTCGGGCGGCGAGACCAGGTGAACCACGGCGCCGTACACGATCAAGCCGGCGAGCACGAGGAGGGTGAGGCCGTTGGCCTGGGCGCTCAGGATCTCGGCTCGTCCGAGTCCGTAAGTCATCGCGCCGTACGCGGGACGAGCCGCCAGCCGCGCCGCCGCGAGCGCGACCGCGAGCGCGGCGGCATCGGTCAGCATGTGCCCGGCATCCGAGAGCAGCGCGAGCGAGGAGGCCAGCACGCCGGCCACGATCTCGACCGCCATGAAGGCGACGATCAGCACGAGCGCCCACACCAGCGAGCGCATGTCGGTGTCGCGTCTTAGGTGGGCGTGCCCGTGCGCGTGGGCGTGCTCATGCGCGTGCCCGGGCGCGTCCGAGTGATCGGGCGCGCGCGAGTGGTCGGGCGCGTGCGAGCGGTCGGGCGCGTGCGAGTGGTCAGGAGCGTGTGAATCGTCGTGCGCGATGAGCCTGATCGTAGATGCCGCCGCACCGGCAAGAAGCGCTCTCTTAGTTCACCGACGGGTCGGCTGGCATGCGCGCCACGAGCGCGTAGCTGCCGCCCTTCCGGGTCAGGACCTCCGCCCATAAGCCCCGCGGGTCAGCCGAGAACGCGTCCTGGAGCCTCGCCGGCTCGAGGATCCAGTCGCCGTGCTCGAGTTCGCCGTCGAGCTGGCCGGGTCCCCAGCCGGCGTGGCCGAGGAACGCCCGGCCCGACCTCACGCCCCCGCTGACCTCCTCCGGCGACTGACCCGTGCCTAACACTCCGACGTCGTCAAAGGCGAGCAGCGCCGCGTCGGTGGCGTCCTCGAACTCGGCCAGCACGATGACCGCCGAGGGTTGGACCGGGCCGCCGATGAACAGGCGCTCGTCAGGATCGAGCAGCGTCTCGAGCTGGGGGACGGCCTCCGCCACGCTGGTCTCCGAGGGACGATTGAGCACCAGGCCCAAGGCACCTTCCTCGTTGTGCTCGACGATCAGCACCACCGTGCGCCAGAAGTTCGGATCCAGGAGCGCCGGCCCGGCGACGAGCAGCTGTCCACGTACGGACTCCATCGCCACCCGCCGTTACCCGCCGGGGGGCGTCACCGACGGCGCGATGTGGGCACCGAGCCCAGCCGGTGCTGCGCCTCGCGCGCGAGCCGAGTCGCCTCGTCGGACTGCTCCTCGTTGTCGAGGTCGAGGCCGGCCAGCTCGGCGATCACCTCGAACAGGTCGATGCCTAGGCAGATCTGCGCTTCCTCGTGTCCCCCGGGGCGGAGGGTTTCCTCGCGCCTGCCGGGGCGGAGGGCTTCCTTGTCCCCGCCGGGGCGGGGGGTTACCTTGTGCCCGCCGGGGCGGAGGGTTTCCTTGTGCCCGCCAGGGCGGAGGATTTCCTTGCGCCCGCCAGGGCGGAGGGCTTCCTCGCGGCCGCCGCGGCGCCGGGCTTCCTCGCGTCCGCCCGGACGCAGGGCGGCGAACATGTCCTTCTCGCGCCACACGAGGATCTTCGCACCAGTGCTTGCTGTGAGGATCACGGTCATCATAGATTCGCCGTACGGGCACATCACGGACCACACTGCAAAACGGTGTGTCGATGATAGACTAGGGATAGCGAAAGATGGTGGTGACACTGGGGTCGTCGCCGGCAACGCGGCGAGGCGAGCCTTGGCTGCGACTACAGGCCGTAGGAGCGGCCGATCACCTCGAGCATGATCTCGTCGCTGCCCGCGCCGATCCGGTTCAGCCGCAGGTCGCGCCACGAGCGTTCGATCCCGTACTCCTTCATGTAGCCGTTGCCGCCGTGGATCTGGATGCACTCGTCGGCCACCTCAACGGCGATGCGCGCGGAGTACAGCTTGGCCATGGTGATCTCGCGGACCGGATACTCGCCGTTCTGGAAGCGCCACGCGGTGGTGTAGACCATCTGGCGGGCGGTTTCGATCTTGGTGGCCATCTCAGCAAACTTGTGGCGGATGGCCTGGAAGCGCCCGATCGGACGGCCGAAGGCGGTGCGCTCCTTGGCATAGACCAGGGTGCGGTCGAACACGTGCTGCGCGCCGGCCACCGAGCCGGCGGCGCCGATCAGCCGCTCACCCTGGAGCTCCCACATGATGTGGTAGAAGCCCTTTCCGACCTGGCCGAGGACGGCGGACGCCGGCACACGCACGTCCTGGAAGGCGAGCAGCGCGGTATCCGAAGCGTGCATGCCAAGCTTCTGTAGGCGCTTCTCGCGGATCACGCCAGGCAGGTCCATAGGGACCAGGAACAGGGTGAACCCTACGTGCGGATCGCGCTCGCCATCCGGCCTCGCTTGTCCGGCCGCCGTACGAGCCCTCCGGCGTCCCGCGTCGGGATCGGTCTTGGTCACCAGCACGATCCCGTGCGCGCGGTGGCCGTTGGTGATGAACGTCTTCGAGCCGTTGATCACGTACTCGTCGCCATCTCGGACGGCGCGCGTCTTGATCGCAGCAACGTCTGAGCCGGCATCGGGCTCGGTTATCCCGAGGCACAGGATCTTCCGGCCGCCAATCGCGGGCACGACCCACTCCTGCTTCTGCTCCGCGGTGCCGAACTTGAGAATCGGAGGGATGGCCATGTCGGTCTGGACCGCGATCCCCATGCCGAGACCGCCGCAGTGAGCGTGCACGAGCTCCTCGGCCAGCACGAGCGAGGTGTAGTAGTCACCGCCCTGACCGCCGTACTCCACTGGCTTGTCCAGCCCGAGGAAGCCGAGCTCACCCATGCGCTCGAACACCCAGTCGGGGAAGGTGGTTTCCTCCCACTCCTCGGCGTGCGGCTGGAGCTCCTTGATCACGAAGCGCCGGATCGATTCGCGCAGCTGGTCGTGCTCGTCGGTGAAGATAAAGTGACTGCGCCGGGTGGCGAAGTCGGGCTTGAGGACGTCTGCGGTGGCCATCGGCCGGACGCTACCGGAGCGGCGCGGGGGGACGGCGCGCGGTTGGTGGCGCGTAGGCTTGCCGATCATGTCGTACTCCACGCTGCGCTACGAGGTCTCGGACACCGGGATCGCCACGATCGCGCTCGATCAGCCCGACACCCGCAACGCGCTGTCCGACGAGCTGCTCGGCGAGCTGATCTCGGCGTTCCAGGCGGCCGGCGAGGACACGACGGTTGGCTGCGTGGTGCTCACCTCGACGCACGAGCGCGTGTTCTCGGCCGGCGCCGACCTAGCGGGCTTTGCCGGGGACACGGCGCTGGTCGAGAAGCACCTGAGCACAGCGAGATTCCCGCGGCTGTTCCGGCTGATCGGCGAGCTCGGGAAGCCCACCATCTGCGCCGCCAACGGGCATGTACTGGCGGGCGCGCTGGGGATCGCGCTCGCCTGCGATCTGATCCTGGCCCGCGAGGGGGCTCGGTTTGGCACGCCCGAAATCAACGTGGGGGTGTTCCCGTTCATGATCATGGCCCTGATCTACCGCAACGTGCCACGCAAGAAGGCCACCGAGCTGTTGCTGTTGGGCGAGCAGATCTCGGCCGCCGAGGCGCAGCGCATCGGGATCGTCAACCACGTGTTCGCGTCGGAGGCGTTCGATGCCGGCGTGCGCGAGTGGGCGGAGAAGCTCGCCGCCAAATCTCCGCTCGTCATGAAGCTGGGCAAGGATGCGATCTTTCGCCAGCAAGACATGGCGTTCCTCGACGCGCTGGATTTCCTGCGCGCCCAGCTCACGATCGCCTTCTCGACCGAGGACATCCAGGAGGGGGTGCGGGCGTTCTTCGAGAAGCGCGAGCCGGACTGGAAAGGTCGCTGAGAACCGTCGGCGGGGCGTCGTCGGACATGTTCACGCACGCCGCCCTCAGCGCCCGCCGTGCTTGACGGGCGCAAATCCAGCGTGGCAAAGTCGTGAGTAGCACTTCTCACTCCTAGCGCCATGGCCACCGACGCACCGACAAGCCTGCTGCGCCCCCTGGCCGAGGATCTGCGCGCCCGGCGTGAACGGATCAAGCTTGGCGGCGGCCAGGAAAAGATCGCCACCCAGCACGCGCACGACAAGTTGACGGCGCGCGAGCGGATCCGTCTGTTGATCGACGCGGAGACGTTCGTCGAGCTCGGGATCCAAGGCCGACCGCACTTCTCGCAGCGCGCAATGGACGGCCGGGAGGCTCCTGCCGACGGTGTGGTCACCGGCTACGGGAAAGTCGCCGGTCGTCTGGCCGCGGTGGCGGCCTACGACTTCACGGTCATGGCGGGCTCGATGGGGATGACCGGCGAGCTTAAGGTGGCACGGCTGCGCGAGTTAGCGCTGACCAAGCGGATCCCGATGATCTGGCTGCTGGACTCAGCAGGGGCCCGGATCCAGGAGGCCGTCGGATCGCTGTTCGCCGGGACCGGGAACCTGTTCCGGGAAGAAGTCATCGCGTCCGGCGTAATTCCCCAAGTCGCCGCGCTGATGGGCCCGTGCGCCGCCGGCACCGCATACATCCCCGGCCTGGCGGACTTCGTGCCGATGGTCCGGGGCCGGGGCTCGATGGCGCTGGCCGGCCCGCACCTGGTCCGGGCGGCGGTGGGCGAGGACGTCAGCCAGGAGGAGCTGGGCGGCTCGCGCGTGCATTGCCGTAAGTCAGGCGTGGGTGATCTCGAGGTGCAGTCCGACGAGGAGTGCATCGAAGCGATCAAGCAGTACCTGAGCTTCTTCCCGCAGCACTGCGACGAGCCGCCTCCGCAGGCGGCGACGAGCGATCCGAGCGACCGCCGGGACGAGGCGCTGCTGGATGTCCTGCCCGAGTCCAATCGCCAGCCCTACGACATGTACGAGGTGATCCGGCGGATCGTCGACGACGGCGTCTACTTCGACCTCAAGCCCCAGTGGGCCAAGACGATCATCACCTGCCTGGCACGGTTCGGGGGCCGGCCGGCGGGGATCGTGGCCAACCAGCCCCGGCAGCTCGGCGGAATCCTCGACAACGACTCCGCCGACAAGGCGGCCAGGTTCATCAACCTGTGCAACGCGTACGGGCTGCCGCTCGTGTACCTGATGGACGTCCCGGGCTTCATGGTCGGAACGAAGGTCGAGCAGGCCGGGATCATCCGCCATGGGGCGAAGATGCTCTACGCCACCGCGAACGCCACGGTTCCCAAGATCACGGTGGTGCTGCGCAAGGCCTACGGCGCCGGCTACTACGTGATGTGCGGCCGCGCCTATGAGCCGGACCTGATCGTCGCCTGGCCCTCGGCCGAGATCAGCGTGATGGGAGCCGAGGGCGCGGTCGAGATCATCTTCCGCAAGCAGGTGCTCCAGGCGGAGGACCCCGGGGCCAAGCGTCGCGAGCTGATCGAGAGCTTCCGCCAGATCATCGACGTATACATCGCCGCGGGCAACGACATGATCGACGACGTGATCGACCCGCGGGAGACGCGGCCAACGATCTGCCGCGCGCTCGAGCTGGCGGCCAGCAAGCGCGTGGAGCGCCCCTGGAAGCGCAACGGTGTGGTGCCGGTATGAGCCTCGACGACCCTGTCGTCATCACGTGCGCGATCAGCGGTGCCATCGCCAGTCGCGAGCAGTGCCCGGCCATCCCGTACACGCCCGATGAGTACGCGGCCGAGGCGCGGCGGATCGTCGAGGAGGGTGGCGTGCACATCCACGTCCACGCGCGCAAGCCCGACGGTACGCCGAGCTACGACGTCGAAGACTTCGGGGCGATCCGGGACGCCATTCACGAAGCGGTTGGCGACGCGGCGATCATCAACTTCTCAACCGGCACGGTCGGGGTGCCGGTGGCCAAGCGGATCGCCTATTTGGAGGCCGGACGGCCCGAGGTCGCCGCGCTCAATATGGGCTCGATGAACTACGCCAAGTATTCGCGCAGCCGCAGGGACTTCGTGTTCAAGTTCGTGTTCGCCAACCCGTTCGAGGAGATCATCGAGCTGCTCGAGGCGATGCGCCGGCTGGACATCAAGCCCGAGCACGAGTGCTTCGACGTGGGCCACGTCGGATCGCTGGCGCCGCTCCTCGACCTGGGTTTGCTGGAGCCGCCGTTGCACGCGGACTTCGTGATGGGGGTACTCGGGGGCATCCCGGCCAGTGCGCGCAACCTCGCCGCGATGGCCGACAACCTGCGGGATTTGGGACCGGGTCGCCATCACTGGGGGGTCATCGGGATCGGACGCGAGCAGTGGATGTTGGTGGCGGCGGCGCTGACCCTGGGTGGGTCGGTCCGGGTCGGCCTGGAGGACAACTTCTATCTCCCGAGCGGCGAGATGGCCCGCTCGAACGGTGAGCTGGTTGCGGCCGCCCGACGGCTGACCGAGGAGCTGGGCCGTCGTCCGGCGACCGTGGACGAGGCGCGTTCACGGCTCGGGATCGGGACCGGAGCGCGAGCATGAGCGGGCTGGCCCTCGACGGGCTCCGCGTCCTCGACCTGACGCGGCTGTTGCCCGGCGGGTTCTGCTCGCTGCTGCTGGCCGACTTCGGCGCGGACGTGATCAAGGTGGAGGACACCCGGCTGGGCGACTACGTGCGCTGGGCGCCCCCGTTTCACGACGGCGTCGAGCCGAGCGCGGCCAGCGCTCTCTTTCTCTCGCTCAACCGGGGCAAGCGCTCGATCCGCCTCGACCTCAAATGCGCGCCGGGCCGGGAGGTCCTGCTGCGTCTGGCGCGGGACGCAGACGTGGTCCTCGAATCGTTCCGGCCGGGCGTGCTGGAGCGCCTCGGCGTCGGTTACGAACGCCTGCACGCCGAGAACCCCCGACTCGTGTACTGCGCGATCACCGGCTATGGCCAGCAGGGGCCGGGCCGCGGTCGCTCCGGCCACGACCTCAACTACCTGGGGCTGAACGGGATCCTGGGTTTGAGCGGAGAGGCGGACGGCCCGCCGACTCCATCGGCCGCCCAGATCGCCGATCTGGGCGGCGGCGCGATGATGGCCGCAGTCGGCATCCTGATCGCGCTACGCGAGCGCGAGCGCTCCGGGGAGGGCCAGCTCGTCGACTGCTCGATGTTTGATGGCTCGCTTTCGTTCCTGGCCATGCTGGCGGCCGAGATGCTGGCCGGTGGAGCGCCACCGCGCCGCGGAGAGTTGCGGCTGGCCGGTGGGATCGTCTGCTACCGGCCGTACCGATGCGCCGACGGATACATGACCCTCGGCGCGCTGGAGCCCAAGTTCTGGAGCGCGTTCTGCCGAGGGGTAGGCCGGGAGGACCTGGCCGGCCACGCATTCGACCCGCCGGGGTCGGAGGCGCATCGGGCCGTGTCAGCGATCTTCGCCGCGCGCACCCGCGAGCAGTGGCGCGCCTTCGCCGCCGAGCACGACTGCTGCCTGGAGCCGGTGGTGGACTTGGACGAGGCCCTGCGAGGCGAACTGGTCGCGGCGCGCGAGATGGTGGTCGAGCTCGACCAGCCGGGGGCGGAGCGGCCGGTCAGGCTCCTCGGCGTGCCGGTCAAGCTGAGCCGAACGCCGGGCGACCCGGCCCGCGCGCCGGGGCCCGGGCTGGGCCAGCACACGCGTGAGGTGCTGGGCGAGGCGGGATACTCGAGCGCCGAGGTCGAGGCGCTGCTGGACTCCGGAGCGGTGGCGGGGCCGGCGGACGCGGTCCAGAGCGGCACCTTCATGGCTTGACTTCTCCTCGGGTGCGGGGCCTTGCGCGAGCTGATCGGGGCCGTGCACTCGAAGCTGCTCCTGGCCGCGTTGCGGCGTCGGCCCACGGGCGCGTCAGATACACTGACTGACCGGTCAATCGTACGAGGGAGGCCCGCCGTGCGCGTGGGCGCCGTCCAGCTTAACTCGACCGACGACACCGATCGCAACCTGGCGACTGCCGACCGGCTAGTGCGGGTGGCAGCAGGGCTCGGAGCCGATGTCGTCGTGCTTCCGGAGAAGTGGAGCGTGCTCGGTACCCCGGAGCAGATGACGGCCGCCGCCGAGCCGCTCGACGGGCGGTTCATCTCGTGGGCGCGCGGGGCGGCACGGGAACTCGGGATCGACGTGGTCGCGGGCTCGATCGTCGAGCGGGTGCAGGGGCGCGAGAAGACGGCGAATACGAGCGTGCACGTCGGCCCTGACGGTGAGATTCGCGCCGTCTACAGCAAGATGCACATGTTCGACGTGGAGGTGGACGGCGACGTCTACGCCGAGTCGGCCACCGAGGACCCGGGCGGGGAGGTGGTGCTCTCGGAGTTGGCCGACGGCGTGCGGCTTGGCATGACCGTCTGCTACGACGTCCGCTTCCCCGAGCTCTACCGGGTGCTCGCCGTGCGTGGCGCCGAGGTGGTGACGGTGCCCGCGGCATTCACGCTGGCGACCACGCGCGATCACTGGGAGGTGCTGCTACGGGCGCGCGCGATCGAGAACCAATGCTTCGTGATCGCTCCCAACCAGATCGGGGCGCATCCGCCCGGACCACGCTGCGGTGGGCGCTCGATGATCGTCGATCCCTGGGGGCTGGTCCTGGCCCAGGCGCCTGATCTGGAGACGGTGATCGTCGCGGAGCTCGACTTCGATGTGCTCCAGCGGGTCCGGCGCCGAATCCCGGCGCTGACCCATCGCCGGCCCGAGGCGTACGGCTGGAAGCTCTGATGGCCGCGCCAGGGACCGCAACCGCCGACAAGCGCCGGGTGATCCTCGATGCCGCCATGCGGGTGTTCGCCCGGCAGGGCTTTCACACCTGCCGGGTCTCGGACATCGCCGACGAGGCCGGGGTGGCCTACGGCCTGGTCTACCACTACTTCTCCTCCAAGGACGAGATCCTCGACACCCTTTTCCTCGAGCGGTGGAACGTGATGCTCGCGGCAATCGCCGAAGCGGATCGCACCCAGCGCTCTCCCCGCGAGAAACTGCGCGCGATCGCCGGGTTCATCGTGGACTCCTACCGCTACGAGCCCGAGCTGATGAAGGTGATCGTGGTCGAGGTCACGCGCGCGGCCAACACGTTCGGGCGAACTCACCTGGCCAAGATCCGCGAGGCTTACGAGCAGATCGCCGGGATCGTCGCGCGCGCTCAGGACGATGGCATCTTCCGAGAGGAGATCACGCCGGAGTTCGGCGCGCTGGCCTTCTACGGCTCGATCGAGCAGGTGCTGACGCGGTGGATCTTCGACCGGGACCCCGTCGACGACGCGGAGCTCGAGGGTGCCAAGACGATGATCGTCGAGACGATCTGCCGCGGCTTGGAGCGGGACGCGGCGCTGTCATGAGCCGGCGCCGCCCCGTCGTCTGATTGAATCCGCGGCGATGATTGAGAGTCCCTTGATCAAGCGCCTGCTCTGGTCGGGCTTGCTCGCCGGAACCGGTGCCCTCGCGACGCTCGTGTCGACACGAATATCCACGATCATCTGGATGCGCGTGTTCGGCGAAGAACCGCCCGAGTGAGCGAAGACATCGAGACCTCGAATCGAAAGCCAGCGGGGACTGGCGCGTCGCCCCCGCCGCAGGGGTCGGCGGGCGACGGTGCATCCTCTGTGACGCAGCAGGGTGCCACCGGCGCCGCGGCCCTGCAGGAGCGCGCGGCCGCCATCCTTCAGGAACGTCCCGAGGTGGGGGTCGGGGCCGCCTTCGGCGGCGGCTTGATCCTCGCTCTGATCCTCAAGCGCATTGCCCGCTGAGAACGGCACACCCGAGAAGCTCGTGGGCGCGGTGTCCGAGGTCTCGGACCGGATCACCACGCTGGTCCGGGAGGAGATCGAGCTCGCCAAAGCCGAGGTCAGCCGGAAGGCCACCAGCCTGGCCAAGGGCACCGTGGCGGTCTTTGCCGGCGCCATGTTCGGGGTGTTCGCCGTCTTGTTCCTGCTGATGACGATCGCCTGGGCGCTCGACTCTGCGCTGATCGAGGGTGCCGGGGACATCTGGGAGGGCTTCGCCATCGTGACCGGCGGGCTGATCGTGCTCACGATCGTGGCCTTCCTCCTCGCCTCGCGGCTGCTCAAGCGAGGCGCGCCGCCCACGCCGACCATGGCGATCGAGGAGGCCAAGCAGATCCGCGACACGGTGGCGAGCACGAGCGGAGTGGAAGGCTGATGGCCACGCGGTCCCGGTCTCCCCAGGAGATCCGCGCATCGATCGAGCAGAACCGGCAGGAGCTCGGGACTTCACTCGAGAAGCTGCGAGTCGAGGTTGGCGAGCTGATGGACTGGCGCTCGCAGATCCGCAGCCGCCAGCGCGACTTCCTCATTGGCGCGGGTATCGCGGGCTTCGTGCTCGGTGGCGGAATCGCCGCCCTCGGCGCGCTCGCCTTCGGCGGGCGCCGGCGCCGGCGCCGGCAGGGCGATCGCTGAGCCGGCCCCGGGGCGTGACTTCCCCGATCGGGGTGGGAGGAGGCTGGTCGAGAAAGCGACTTATGCCGGGGGTTTCTCGACCAGGCTCATTCTTGGAGACGTGGATCGATCACCCACTTCTTTGCTGGGCCCTCGCGCGCCGCGAGCGCGGCGGGAAGCTGGCCGAGGGAGATCGTGGGGCCGAGCAGCATCTCCCATGGGACCACGACGTCGGCGAGCGCGGCGAGTGCGCGATCGACCTCGGCCGGCGCATGGTGGAACGCGCCGCGCAGGTCGAGCTCGTCGTAGTGGAGCGGGCCCGCGTCGAGCGTGACCTCACTGCCGCTGGGGCAGCCGCCGACCAGGACGACCACGCCCCCGGGTGCGGCGGCGGCGACCGCGGCCTGCCAGGCCTCGGGCCGCCCCACGGCTTCGAACACCAGCTCGTGCCGCGATAGGCCCGCCGCCGTGTCCGCCCCCAGCTGGGCCGCCTGGGCACGTCGTTCGGCATGGGGGTCGGCGAGCGTGACCGACCGTCCTCGGCCGATCAGGAGCGCAGCCAGCATCAGCCCCATCGGGCCGCCGCCGAGGATCCCGACGTCCCGCGCCTCGCTGCCGCGATCGACCGCGTGCACGGCGGCGGCGAGCGGCTCGGCCATCGCCGCCGCGGCGGCCGGGAGCCCGTCGGGGATCCGGTGAAGGGCAGCCTCGGGCGCGGCGATCCTCTCCGCAAAGCCGCCGAGGATCCACGTCGGGCGGCGACAGATCTGCGACCGGCCGGCGCGGCAGGTCGGACAGGCCCCACACGCCACCGAGTCGGATACGAGCACCCGCTCGCCGGTGTCGGCGCGGATCCCCGCCATCTCGTGGCCGAAGGCGCAGGGGTAGGGCGGCAGCACGCGATGCCCGTGGCGCCACATCTTCACGTCGGTGCCGCAGGTGGTGGCGGCCTCGACCTCGACGACGATGCGCGCGGGGTCGTGGGGGCCCGGGTCGGGGATCTCCTCCACGCGGAGGTCCTGCGGGCCGTACAGGAGGGCGGCCCTCACAACGCGACCACGATCGTCACGGCTGCACCACCGACGTCACCACGATCGTCACGGCTGCACCACCAACGTCACCACGATCGTCACGGCTGCACGACCACCTTGAGGGCGGCGGCCCGGCGCTGAAGCTCGAGGGCGCGGGCGGTCTCCTCGAGGGGGAGCCGGTGCGAGATGAGCTCGCCCGGGTCGATTCGACGGCCCGCGATCAGCTCGAGCGCGGCGCGCATGTCGCCGGGGCCGGCCGAGTAGCTGGCGGTCACGGTCAGCTCGCGCAGGAACAGCTCGCTGCCCTCAAGCGGTACCGGCGCGCCGGGGGCGGGAGGAGCGTAGAGGCAGAGCGTGCCTCCCGGGGCCAGCGCCCCGGCCGCCGAGGCGATCGCGTCGGGCTTCGGCGTGCACACGATCGCGACGTCGACCAGCTCGTTGCCATGATGCTCGGCCCCCCAGGCCTCGGCGAGCTCCAGACGCTCGCGGCGCGGCTCGCGCACCCACACGGCCTCGATGCCCCGGGCGTGGGCGGCGGCGATCTGGAGCAGGCCGTTGACGCCGGCGCCGACCACGAGGAGGGCGTCGCCGGGGTGAAGCAGGGCTCGGTCCTGCGCGCGCAGGACGCAGGCCAGTGGCTCGATGAACGTGGCAACGGCCGGGTCGAGGCCGGGCGGAAGCTCGAGCAGCTCGGCGGTCAGGTCCTGGGTGATCCGCACCTTCTCCGCGAAGCCCCCAGGGTCAAGCCGGGTGGTGCGGAAGCGCTCGCACAGCGTCTCGTGGCCGCGCCGGCAACGGCGACACTCGCCGCAGGGGGTGTGGTGGTGGATGACGACACGGCTTCCGGGTTCTGGGGCGCTCGCACCGGGGCCGGCCGCGGTGACCGTCCCGACCACCTCGTGGCCGAGCACGGCGGGCAGCCGCGGCGCCACGTACCAGTCGGTCACGTCCGAGGCGCAGACCCCACAGGCCAGCACCTCGCACACCACCTCGCCGGGGCCGGGTTCGGGATCCTGCGCCGCCTCGATCCGGACGTCGCCGGGGGCGAACGACCGCGCCACCCTCATCGAGGTGAGGTGATTCCCCGCTCGGTGACGAGCGCGGTGATGAGCGCAGCCGGCGTGACGTCGAAGGCCGGATTGCGCGTATGGGTGCCGGGGAGGGTGAGCGGTTGACCGCCGGCCGCGCGCACCTCGTCCGGATCGCGTTCCTCGATCGTGATGTCGGCGCCGGTGGGCGTGCCTGGGTCGACGGTCGAGGTCGGGCCCGCGACGACGAACGGGATGCCGGCGGCTTGGGCGCCGAGCGCGAGGCCGTAGGTTCCGACCTTGTTGGCCACGTCGCCGTTGGCGGCGACCCGGTCACACCCGACGATCACCGCGTCCACCGCGCCGGAGGCGATCAGGCCGGGCGCCGCCGAATCGACGATCAGCTCGTGGGGGATCTCGAGCTTGGCCAGCTCCCACACCGTAAGTCGGGCGCCCTGCAGGAGCGGTCGCGACTCGGTGGCGAGGACGGGCTCCA
>JAFAZZ010000302.1 GCA_019239375.1 Solirubrobacterales bacterium
CACCTCGTCGGGAGCGGGGCTGAACACCTTCTTGGCGATCTCGATCTGGACCGGGTGGAGCGACCAGGCGCCGACGCAGCCGAGCAGGAACGCGGCGCGGAACTGGGTCTCGCACCCCTGCACGTCGCGGATATCCCCGTAAGGGCCGTAGAACGGGAGGATCCCGGCCGAGGTGCAGGCGTCGACCATCCGCGCGATCGAGTAGTGCCACGGGTCCTGCTGGGCGGTCGCGCGCGGTGCTTCGGGATCGGTCGGGTCCGGGTCCTCGATCACCCGGTAACCGGGATGTCCGCCCCCCACCCGCGTAGTCTTCATCCGGCGCGAGGCGGCCAGGTCGGCCGGGCCGAAGCTCATTCCCTGCATCCTCGGGCTGGCGGTGGCGATCTCCTCGAGGTTGACCACGCCAAGGCCTGTCTCGAGGATGGCATGGATCAGGATCGGACGCTCCAGGCCGGCTCGTGCCTCCAGCTGAGCCAGCAGCCGGTCGACGTAGTGGATGTCCCAGGCCCCCTCCACCTTGGGGATCATCATCACGTCGAGTTTCTGACCGATCTCGCGCACCAGCGTCGTGATGTCGTCGAGCACCCACGGTGACTCGAGGCTGTTGACCCGCGTCCACAGCTGCGTCTCGCCCATCGCCATCTCTTTGCCGACGCGAACCAGGCCCTCGCGCGCAGCCTCCTTGCGGTCGACTGGCACCGCGTCTTCGAGGTTGCCCAGCAGGATGTCGACCGTCGGGGCGATGTCTGGGACCTTGGCGACCATCTTCTCGTTCGAAAAGTCCAGGAAGTGGATCATCCGGGACGGCTTGAACGGGATCTCGAGCACCGGCGCGGGGGCACCGATGGCCAAGGGCTTTCCAAAGTCACGGGGGTTTCGCATGGGGCGGAACGTTAGTTGGGATGGGCGTGCAAGGGCGGCGCCCGCGGTCGTCCTGACCTGACATCCTCCCGCGCCATGAACCCAGTGGACACTGATCAGACCGTTCGCGAGGCGAGCGGAGCGCACCCCTACGGGCGCTACCTGGAGGAATTCGAAGTAGGGGCTGTCTACAAGCACTGGCCGGCCAAGACCGTGACCGAGGCCGACGACCACCTGTTCTGCCTCATCACCATGAACCACCATCCGCTGCATATCAACGACGTGTACGCCGCGCAGTCCCAGCAGGGGCGCAACGTCGTGGTCGGCCCGCTGGTCTACTCACTGGCCCTCGGGATGAGCGTTTCTGACGTAAGCGGCAAGGCGATCGCCAACCTGGCCACCGAGGAGCTAAAGCACCCAGCTCCGGTGTTCCACGGCGACACCTTGTTCTGTGAATCCGAGGTGCTCGAGGTCCGTCCCTCGCAGTCTAAGCCCGACCGCGGAACGGTCCGCGTGCACACGCGAGTGCTCAACCAGGACGGCGTCCTAGTGGCCGAGTTCAAGCGTCTGGTGCTCGTCCCGCGGCGTGACGGCGGTGCCGAGGCCGCGACGACCCGGGGCGCCGAGGCGAACGTCGAATGAGTAATTCTGCGCACCGTATTTAGGCCATCAGCGGGCCATATTCGCTCTGGCCCGGGTAGGCTTGGAAACCCACCGAGACCCTAGGAGTCGCTGAACGCTCATGGCCCATACTGCACCGACGCATCAAGCCACGACCAACCACCCACGTCTCCAGGAGTGGGTAGAGGAGGTGGCGGGGCTCACCCAGCCCAGCGAGATCCAGTGGTGCGACGGGTCTGACGAGGAGTACGAGGGGCTGGCCCAGGTGCTCGTGGCAGCGGGAACAATCGAGCGGCTTTCCGATGCCAAGCGCCCGAACTCCTACCTGGCGCTGTCAGATCCGGCCGACGTGGCTCGGGTTGAGGATCGGACGTTCATCTGCTCGAGGCGCGAGGAGGACGCCGGCCCGACCAACAATTGGGAGAACCCCGATGAAATGCGCTCGACGCTGACCGAACTTTTCCGGGGATCGATGCGCGGGCGGACGATGTACGTCGTCCCGTTTTCGATGGGGCCGTTGGGCTCGCCGATCTCCTATATCGGCGTGCAGCTGACCGACTCTGCCTATGTGGCGGCGTCGATGCGGATCATGACCCGCATGGGTCAGGAGGCCCTTGATGTCCTCGGTGAGGACGGCGACTTCGTGCCTTGCCTGCACTCCCTGGGGGCGCCGCTGGGCGAGGGCCAGCAGGACGTTCCGTGGCCGTGCAACGCCGAGAACAAATACATCGTGCACTTCCCTGAGACTCGCGAGATATGGTCGTTCGGCTCGGGCTACGGGGGCAACGCGCTGCTCGGCAAGAAGTGCTTCGCGCTGCGGATCGCCTCGGTCATGGCCCGCGACGAGGGCTGGCTGGCCGAGCACATGCTGATCCTCAAGATGACTTCGCCCGAGGGCGAGAGCAAGTACATCGCCGGCGCCTTTCCGAGTGCGTGCGGCAAGACGAATCTGTCGATGATGATCCCGACTCTCCCCGGCTGGAAGGTCGAGACGATCGGCGATGACATCGCGTGGATGAAGTTCGGCTCCGGTGGTCGGCTGTACGCGGTCAATCCCGAATCGGGCTTCTTCGGGGTGGCTCCGGGGACCGGCAAACGGACCAACCCGAACGCGCTGAAGATGCTCGCCCACGACGTCGTGTTCACCAACTGCGCCAAGACCGACGACGGCGATATCTGGTGGGAGGGCATGACGCCCGAGCCGCCCGAGCATCTCATCGACTGGCGGGGCAACGATTGGACTCCGGACAGCGAGGCGACGGCGGCTCATCCGAATGCGCGCTTCACGGTGGCGATCGCTCAGTGCCCGTCGATCGCCCCGGAGTGGGACGACCCGGCCGGGGTGCCGATCGACGCCATGCTGTTCGGCGGCCGGCGCGCCACCGTGGTGCCGCTCGTGCACGAGGCTCGCGACTGGGAGCACGGCACGTTCCTCGGCTCGATCATGGCCTCCGAGAAGACGGCTGCCGCGACCGGCAACGTGGGAGAGCTGCGCTTTGACCCGATGGCCATGCTCCCTTTCTGCGGCTACAACATGGCCGACTATTTCGGGCATTGGCTGGACATCGGCCGACGCGACGGCGCACAGCTGCCGCGGATCTTCTACGTGAACTGGTTCCGCAAGGGTGAGGACGGGAAGTTCCTGTGGCCGGGGTTCGGGGAGAACTCGCGCGTGCTGGCCTGGATCTTCCGCCGCTGTGACGACGAGGCCGACGCCGTGGAGACGCCGATCGGCTTGGTTCCGCCGATCGGAGCGGGCGGCATCGAGATCAACGGCCTCGACATCGCTCGGGAGGCCATGGAGAAACTGCTCGAGGTCGACCCCGAGTGCTGGACCGAGCAGCTGCCGCAGATGCGCGAGCACTACGCCCGCTTCGGGAAGCGACTGCCCGCCGAGCTGCGGGCGCAGTTCGAGGCGCTCGAGCGCCGGCTGAGCACTTAGCCGGCGTTATCGTTCGCGCGGCATGCCCGGGCGATCGCAGCAGGCCGCCGCAGTGGAGCAGAGTTCAACTGAGCGCATCCGGCGGCGCGTGCGCCTGATGGTTGAGATCTCGGCGCGCCCCGGCGTCTACCGACGCGGTCTGGAGAAAGCGGCCGAGCGCCTGACGCGCGAGGAGGCGGCGGTGCTGGCCGATCTCGAGCACCACGGGCTCAACGTGATCCAGCTACGCGACGTGCTTCGCGGCGCCCACGTCCTCGTCGACGACGCCTCGCTGTACGAGCGCTGGCGGTTCCCCCGGGCGAGCCACCAGCGCGTTTCCAGCCACCATCACGAGATCGACAAGCAAAAGTACCCGGACGTAGGGATGCGCGGCCCGCTCCTGCGCGAGAAGCTGCACGGCCGCACCGCGCACGGAACGTGGGTGCAGCTGGAGAAGACTCCCGCGGCGTTCGGCAAGCGCAAGCTTCCGTCCTGGCACGACCTGGTGCATCTGGCCGATTACGTGATGTACCGGGTGACGCGCAGCAACATCGGACCCTGGGGACGATCGGCCGACACCGAGAAGCGGCCGATGTACCTGTCCCCCGACCTGCGGGCTCGCGTGCCGCTCCCTAAAGCCGCCGCTGATGAGCTCACTCGCGTCATCTCGCGGCTCGAGGAGGCCGACGACGTGACCTCTGCCTCGCCGGACCTGGCGGCGCGCTTTGCCCCGCCCGACCGAGCCGACGACCTTCGCGAGCTCACGTTCACGGGCGAGGTACAGGGTCGGGGGCTGTTCGCCGGCTCGGACGTCTGGGTCATCAGAACGGCCTCCGGCACGGCCAAGGAGCTTCTGCGCCGCGACATCGAGCCGCCCGGCTGGGCGATACCGCCCGCCGAGGCCAGCCGACGCGAATCGATCGGGTTGGGCGACGAGCGAACCGTGGCCTACGCGCTGCGGATGGCGTCTTCGGACACAAAGGGGCAGGGATGAATCCCGTCTACGGAGCCACCGCTGCCGCTCGCCAGGGCGACGTCTCTGCAGAGCTGATCCGGGCGATTGTCAACCTCGTCGGCACCGGGCCGGTCCCGCTCGGCGCCTACACGGCCGCTGAGATCTTCTCGGTGGGAGGCCTGATCGAGTTCCTCGAGCAGGAGCCTTCTCAGGAAGCGATCAGCGAGGCGGTTCGTTCGCTCGCCGCGCGCGACCTGATCACCACGGATCCCGGGGACGAGTACATCGAGGTGCGTGGCGACCTGGGGATCGCGGTCGCCTTCCAGCAGCGCACGCGGCTGGTCGTCGATGCCCGGCTAACCGGCACCGAGCCTGACACCCCGTGGCGCTTCCTGCTCATGCCGCAGCCCGAGAAAGTCACCCTCGAGGTCCGGATTGACGCGCTGGGCATTCACTTCTACTCGCTCCGCACGAGCACGAATGCGCTCGATCGGCTCCTCGAGCGGCTCCCCAGCGGCGATCGCGGGCCGGAGGATGCCGATCTCGACGCGGTGCTCTCTGCGAGCCCCAAGACGGCGCTGGTCACCGTCACCAGCTGGCCCGAGTCAGGTGCGCGGGAGAAGACCGACGTGGTCCTGGCGCGGGAGGGCGAGCACCTGCACGTATTCCTGCGTGATCCCGGCCGGCCGGATCGCTTCAAGGCCCAGGGCATCGATCGGGACGCGCTGCGGCGACTGATGGAGCGCCTCGTCGTGGTGCCGAGCTCGGCGGTGGCGTCCTCGGGCTGACCGCGGCGAGGCGGGGCCCGCCGAAGAGCTATCGAAGTCTCGCCGTGCTCTGGCGCGATCGGCGCCTAATCTCAGGGAATGGCGCTGCCGTTCATACCTTCCGACGCCGGTCTGCTCGCCCTCCAGGCCGCCGTGGTCGCGGCGCCGCGGCCGATGCCGCGAGCGGCCCGGCTCAGCCGCATCCACGGCCGGGGCTGGGCGCTCGTGCCGATCGGCTCGATCGTGGTCGTGGTGTTCGCGATCCGCTACGTGTCGGATACGGCCACGGGGCTGACCTGGCTGGCCCTGATCGCCGTGCCGCTTTTGGCAGCCGCCGCACTGGGCTGGGCGGCGCGAGGGTCCCGGCCCTGGGCGGCGCTGCTGGCCATTCCGTTGTTCCTACTCGCCTGGCTCGACAAGACCTCACTCGTCGGAGAGGCCTCGGGGGCGCTTCTGTCGGCGCTCAGCTGCGTCACGCTCGGCGTGCTCCTGGCCGCAGTGACCCCGCGGGCCTGGCTGAAGGCCGGGATCGTGCTGATGGCGGCCGCCGACACCTGGCTGGTCGTGTCAGATCTCCTCCAGGCTCCCAATGCGGCGCTCGTCGCGGCGCACCCGCCGGCCGGCCTGCCGCAGCTCCAGGGCGAGATCTTCGGGACCGTGACCATGGGCTACGGCGACCTGTTCGTGGCCGGGTTGCTGGGCGCCGTGCTCGCCGCGCAGTGGCGCCGGCAGTGGCGCGCCGCGCTGCTGACCTTCGCCATCGCCGCGTTGTTCGACCTGCTGTTCCTGGTCATCGCCGAGCTGCCGGCTACCGTGCCGGTCGCGCTGGCGCTGCTCATCACCGAGGGCTGGGAAACCGTATCCGGCTCGAGGCGGGCGCCCGCTTCGCTTCAAGTGTCCGGGACGCCGCTTCGCGCGCGCCCGCGCAATCCACGGCTGCGCATCCGACGCAGCCCTCGATCAGTGCGGTGACTCGCCGCCGCCCGTGGATGCGGGCGGACGCGATTCCTCGGCAAGCGACGTGATCGCCAGCGTGCCGCGGGCGGCGTCTTCGAGCACCTCGGTCGCCTCCTCGGCCGAGCGGGCGTACAGCTCGACCAGGAGATGGACCACGATCCTGTCGTCGTCGTGCTTGTGGAAGCGCACGTGGGTAAAGAACTCGCGGGTTCCATGATCGCCGAAGGCGGCGTAGGACAGAGCGTCGCCGGCTTCGGGACCCGAGCACGTCTCCACGTCATCGGCATCGACCGTCACGGTGCACGAGGCGACCCAGGGGGTGCCGGCGATCATCCGCTCCCAGCGGTCCTCGATCGGCTCCACCCGCCCGTTGTGGAAACCCAGGTGCGGCTGATCGTGCATGCACTCCAGGCACTGGACCACCGCTTCCTGCATTTCATCGACGACCTCGCCGCGCTCA
>JAFAZZ010000312.1 GCA_019239375.1 Solirubrobacterales bacterium
CCCACGCCTCGGCCACGAAGACCCGCGGATCGTCGTAGGCGTCGGCCAAGCTCCGCCACCTGCGGTAGATCTCATGAACGCCGTCGCGATCCCAGTGGGGATGGTCGACGGGCTCGGAAGTGGGCGGCGGCCACACGGTCGAGCCGATATCCGGAAGGCCTTCGGCCTTGACCAAGCCGTGAGCGACATCGATGCGGAAGCCGTCCACCCCTCGCTCAAACCAAAAATGCATCGTTTCCTCGAACTCGGCCTGCACGGTCTGCTCGTTCCAGTCGAGGTCGGGCTGCTCGGGAGTGAACAGGTGCAGGTACCACTGCCCGGGGCGTCCGTCAGTCTCGGTGACTCGGGTCCAAGCCGACCCGCCGAACCGGCTGACCCAGTCGTTGGGGGGCTCGTCACCGGTCGGGCCGCGGCCGTCCCGGAAGATGAAGCGCGCCCGGGCAGGTGACCCAGGCGGAGCAGCGAGCGCCTGCTGAAACCACCGGTGCTGGTCGGAGACATGGTTCGGCACGAGGTCCAGCAACACCCGGATGCCTAGACGGTGCGCCTCGGCGATCATCGCCTCTGCGTCGGACAGAGTGCCGAACACGGGCTCGATGGCACGGAAGTCGGACACGTCGTAGCCCGCATCCTTCATCGGGGACGGATACCACGGGTTGATCCAAACGGCGTCCACGCCGAGACTGGACAGGTAGGGGAGCCGGGAACGCAGCCCGGCGATGTCGCCAATGCCGTCGCCGTCGCCGTCGGCGAAGCTGCGGATATAGACCTGATAGACGACCGCACTGCGCCACCACGGGCTTTCCGCGCCGCGAGCGCTCAGCTCCGCCTGCATCGAAGCGTCGGTCATGTCGCCGCCTTCACCTCCTAACGCGCCGAACGCCGATGCTCCGGCAAGATCGCGATCTCGGCGGTCAGGGGCAGAACCGCGGACGACGGTCCGGCGTGAAGCTGGACCGTGCCGGCTTCCCGCTCCCACCGGTTGGCGGCCACGTTCCAGTGCGAGAGCGCCCGGGGCTTGACAAGGACGGCCGCAGTCACGTGTTCACCCGCATCAGCCTCGATAGCGGCGAAGCCGACGAGCCACCGAACCGGCCCCCCGAGCGCGCTTCCCGCATGGCTCGCATACACCTGGACGATCTCCTTGCTACGCCTGGGACCCACGTTGCGAAGCTCGATGGTAACTCGAAGGTCCTCGTTCGGCGCCACGCGCTCGGGCGCATGGATCGACGCGTATTGCCAGCTGGAGTAACCGAGGCCGTGGCCAAAGGGATACCTGGGTGACCGGCCATCCCGATCGTACGCGCGGTACCCGATGAACAGGCCCTCGTCGTAGGCAAGCACCCCGTCACGCGGACGGACGGAGGGCAGATCGCGCTCGGTCTGAGGCCAGGTCGTCGGAAGGCGTCCGCCTGGCTCGACTCGCCCGAGCAGGACGTCGGCCAGCGCGTTTCCGAACTCCTGACCCGGAAACCACACGAGCAGGACCGCGGCCACCTCCTCGGCCCACGGCATCAGCACGGGAGCGCCGGCGTTCACCACGACGACTGTCGCCGGGTTCACCTCGGCAACGCGCCGGACCAGCTCGTCCTGGCGGCCGGGCAACGACAGGGAGCTCCGATCGAAGCCCTCGCTCTCGACCTCCGCGGTCGTCCCGACGACGACTATCGCAGCGTCCGCTTCCCGGGCCAGGGCAACCGACCCTTCGATCTCCTCGTCGTCGGTGCCGTGAGGTGGCTGGAGCCCGAGCTGGAAGCTCACACCGCCCCCTCCTCCCGCGGCCGCCGCGGATCCGACAACATGGGAGAGCACGACCTCTGTCTCTTCACCCGTGCCAAGGTGCAGCACATGGCACGCCTGCGGGGGCACCATCAGGCCCGCCACCACGTCGGCGCCCTCTGGAAGCTTCAGCTCACCGTCGAACACCGGCTTGCCGCCGACCGACAGGCGAAAGCGTCCGATCCCGGAGCCGGCGATCGTGTACGCACCAGGATCGGTCGCCCGAATGACCGTATGCACCTCGATGCGCTCGACTGGGACCGGGTACGCGAAGGCGTGATGCCAGGTGAATGCGCAGCCAGGCCGATGCTCGCTCCCGAGCACGGTTCCGTCGCCGGCCAGGAAGCGCACTTCGACACCCTCGGCCGCGTCAGATCGCCGAACCCACGGGGCGCTCGCCACGGGGATGCGGGCGCTGGCGCGCACACCAGCGCGGTAGCCCACCTCGACCCCCGGCCCGAGCGCCGCGCGCATACCCTGGAGCGGCGAGACCGCGTATGCCGGGAACACCGTCGCGCTCCCGCCACCCATAGTCCGCGCCGCCGCGGCGTTCGATCCCACCACGGCCAGACGCGTCAGTGACGAGGGCTCGAGCGGGAGCGCTGAGCCTTTGTTGCGGGCCAGCACGAAGCCCGCCGCTGCCGCGCGCCGTAACGTCCCCGCCACTCGGGCGTGGTCAAAGCTCGGAGCGGGAGGTGCCGATGGTTGATCCAGTGCCCCGACTCGGGCGGCGAAGCGCAGGAGTCGCACGACTTTGGC
>JAFAZZ010000323.1 GCA_019239375.1 Solirubrobacterales bacterium
CTCAAGCTCGGGATGCATGCCACGAGCGCGTTGCGCGACGGCGCCGGGTACGTCCTTCTGTTCGACGGGGCGAGCGAACTGCGGGGCGATCGTCTGCTGGTGGCGACCGGCCGGAGCCCGCTGGTCGAAGGGATCGGGCTCGAGACAGTGGGGATCGCGCCGGACCCACACGGGATCCGGGTCGATGAGTATCTGCGCGCCGGTGAGCGGCTGTGGGCGATCGGGGACGTGAACGGGATCTGGCCGCTGACGCACGTGGGCGAATACGAGGGGGACGTGGTGGCGGCGAACATCGCCGGCGAGCATCGTCCGGCCAACTACGAGGCGGTTCCACGCGTCACCTACACCGACCCACAGGCCGGGGCGGTGGGGGCCGTCGAAGCGGCCTACAGCGCGACCGCACCCGTCTCGGAGGTGCCCAAGACGGCCACCTACACCCACGCCTACGCCGAGTCGAACGGGTTCCTGAGCTTGCTCTCCGACGGCGAAAGGCTGACCGGGGCCTACGCGCTCGGCCCCGAGGCCGGCGAATGGCTGCAGCAAGCGACGCTCGCCATCCGCGCGCACGTCCCACTCGAGGTCCTGGGCGACACGATCCAGCCCTTCCCGAGCTTCTCGGGGATCTACGACGCCGCCGTCATGACGCTTCGCATGGAGATCATGGACCGGCCGCGGCCCGTCCGACCAATCGATTCACAAATGGCAAGTCTCTCAGCGTGAGGAGCAACGGATGACCACAACCACTCCGCTCCCGATCCAGCACGAACCGCAGCTCCTCGGACAGACCGTTGTCTTGATCGGCGGCAGCGCCGGCATCGGCCTCGAGACCGCGCGGCTCGCCCGTGCCGAGGGCGCCGAGGTGATCCTCGCCGCTAGAGATCCCGAGCGCCTCAGACAGGCGGCCGACGAGGTTCGCGCCCACAGCACTGCCGCCTTCGACGCGACCGATTCGGCCGCGCTGAAGCGATTCTTCGAGGGGCTTCCGGACCCGATAGACCATGTGCTGGTCACCGGTCCCGGCCCCCGATATGCGCCGCTGCTCGAGATCGACCCAGCCGAGCTACGCGATGTGATGACCGACCACATGGTGCTGGGGCTCGACGTGGCGCGAAACGCCGTCGGGAAGATGCGGCCCGGCGGCACGCTCCTGCTCATGGGTGGCACCGGGGGCCGGCGGATCACCCGCGGCCTCGGCATCGTGTCCGCCGCTACGGCTGCGCTGCCTCCGTTCGTGGCGTCGCTCGCGCTCGAGCTCGCGCCGGTCAGGGTCAACCTGATCGCCGCCGGATTCGTCGACACTCCGCTGTCCGCGTCGCTGCTTGGCGACGACCTGGAAGCGCGGCGCGAGGAGCTGCGAGCGAAGCTGCCGATCGGGCGCGTGGTCGGGCCGGCCGACGTCGCGGCGCTGGCGGTTCACATCATGACGAACACGGCGCTCACCGGCGCGACGTACGACATCGACGGCGGCCAGCAGTTCGTCGCGTGATGCCGGGGCACCCGCGTGTTGACTAGGGATCTGCCGGGGCGACGGGCGCGGCGGAGTGCCAAGGTGAGATCGTCAACCCCAAAGGAGCATCGCGATGTCCACCATCCGTTATGACCAGCCGACGACCGCGACGCCCGAGCAGTTCATCGCCGGGCTGACCGACTTCGGCCCCGGACGCGAGAAGATCTTCGGCAAGAGCGCCGACAGCTACCTCAAGGTGCACTCCCAAGGGCCACACGAGGCGGACGTGACGGAGGGCTCGGGCGGCATCTGGGAGCGCCTGCACTACGACTGGTCCGACCCCAACCGCGTCGTTCTCACGGTGAACGACTCCAACACCTGGGGCGGCCACTCGGGCTACACCTACACGTTCGGGCACCAGCCGGACGGAACGACGGACGTGCGCGTCGTCAACGTGCGCGAGGGCAGGAACCTCAAGGGCCGGGTGCTCGCGTTGGTCCTCGGCACCGTCGGCAAGGGCGTTCTGGTCAAAGAGTTCGCGAAGACCGTCAAGGCGATCGAAGGCCGCAGCTACGCGAAAGCCGGCTCAGATAGTCCGACGACGGCCACGATGTCGTGAGCCAGCCGGAGACGCCTCGGCACTGAATCGGGCTTCCGGTCTCGCGGGTGGGCGGACGAACGGATCACACGAATTCTGCCCGGTAGTCGTGAAGGAACTCGGCGACCGGGCGGGGGGGACGGCCGGTGATCCGCTGGAAGGTGCCGGTCGTGAAGTTGTTCTCGCCGGCGAGGATCGCCCACTCGCGCGTGATCAGCAGCTCAGCCGTGCCCGCCGGTACGCTGGCGTCGGTGAGGCGCTCGAGGAACTGCCGCTCGGCCGCGACCCGGAAGGTGACGGGCTCGCCGAGTTCCGCCGAGAGAAGCTCGAGCGCCTCCGGCCACGACATGGGAGCCGGTCCTGTCAGGTCGTGGTGCGCGCCCCATAGCGCCGGCTCGGTGAGCACGCGCAACCCGGCCTCGGCCGCATCGCGATGGTCGATCAAGGCCATGCGGCCGCTGCCGGCGAGGCCGGTCCAGGTGCGCGAGGCCCGCACCTCGCGCGCGGCGGCGAGCAGCGACGCCGAGAAGATGGCGGGGCGGATCGTCGAGTACGGCACCCCGGTCGAGGAGGCGAACTGGTCGATGCTGTAGTGGGCTCGCTGGTTGATCCCCAGTGAGTCCGCCGAGGCGTTGAGCACCGACAGGCGGGTGACCTGCTCGATCGAGGGGATCCCGGCGGCGGCATTGATCGCGATCCGCTGTAGGACGCCCTCGATCCCGACTGATCCCATCGCGATGAACACCGTGCGGATCCCGTCAAGTGCCTCGGTCAGGTCGCTTGGGTCGTCCAGGCGCGTGGGACGGATGTGCAGCCCGCCGGGTTCGCCGAAGGCGCGGCGGGCTTTGCCGGGGTCGCGAACGAGCGCGGTGACCGCCTCGCCGCGCGCCAGGACGCCGCGAACGATCTCGCTGCCGACGCGGCCGGTGGCGCCGATCACTGCGGCGGTCAACGTGTCCCCTTCGGCGAAGCTCAATCGGCTCCGCCGACAACCGCACCTGCTTGGTCAGCGGGCCGTCGTGGCGGGCGCGAAGAAGTCGATGAGTAGCTGATTGACGCGTTCGGGCTCGTCGTGATGGACCCAGTGCGACGCGTCGGGCAAGCGCTCGACACGGTCGAGGTTGGGTACGTCGTCGTGCTCCGGCTCGGCAAGATCGGAGCCGAGGTAGGAATCGCGTTCGCCCCAGATGACCAGTGTCGGGGCTGAAATCGGGCGAAGCTTTGCGGCGGCTTCCTTCTGGGACTGCCTCACCGAGGCGCGGTAGTAGTTAATCATCCCGGCCGCTGCGCCCGGCTGCGACCACGCCTCGATGTAGCGGTCGATCTCCTCCTGCGTGTAGGGCGGGTTCGCGTCATGCAGGAAGTGCCGGAAGAAGTGCCAGTCTCGGGCGTGCACGACGTCCTCGGGCAGTCTGGGTGTCGCGAAGAAGAAGAAGTACCATGACTTCCGAAGCTGGTTGGGGTTCTTGAGTCCCTCTGAGAGCCGCCGCGGATGGGCCGCGTTGAGGATCGCCAGGCGATCGACAACCTCGGGGTGATTCATCGCGACGGTCCACGCGACGGTTCCGCCCCAGTCGTGACCGACCAACAGCGCGTAGTCGGCACCGCGTTCCTCGATGAGCCCGCGGATGTCGGCAGCGAGCAGGTCGACGGCGTAGGCCTCGAAGTCCTCGGGCTTGGATGACAGGTTGTAGCCGCGGGTGTCGGGGGCGAGGACCCGAAAGCCGGCCGCCACGAGCGGCTCGATCTGAAGCCGCCACCCGAACCAGAACTCGGGGAAGCCGTGCAGGAAAACAACCAGCGGACCGTCACCGGCCTCGACGTAATGCAGGCTCTGATCACCAACTGCGGCATAGCCCTCCCGAAGCTCGATCCCAACGTCAGGGAGCAGGCTGGTGGCAGATGAGCTCATCACGACCTCCCTTGAAAATGACCCGCATGGTCTTGATTCGTCACCGCAGCAGCCTCGTGGCTGCAGCTCCGCGTCGCGCCCGTGCAGACCCTAGTCTGCACCCTTGTCCGCGTTGCTAGGCACCACAGTCGCTCCCCCGGGCGCCGTTTGCACGAAGTGCACAATTCGTCGGTCGGCGGCGAGACGCACGTCGTTGATGAACGCTAGCCGCCACCTGCCTTCGTCGCACTCGGGTATCGGCCCTAGGTGCGACGCCAAGCAGGCCCAAGGGCCCGGCTGCGCACTCACGCCTGGACTCTGGGCCTGGTGACTCAACTCGGTTCTCCTCGTCTCCGATCTACACCACGAGCTCCTGCCCGCGTCTCCACTGGCTGAGGCTGTGGTTGTGCTGGAGCTCGGTAGGCGGCGATCGACCGCTGAACGTAGTCGATGAGGTCGGGGCTGAGCCGCTGTAATCCTTTTCGGTCATACCACCTCACGACGATCGTGCCGATGGCGAGCCAGACGATCAGTCCGGCTGTGGCGGTGATGATTCCTCGAGTCAGGCCGGCGTCCCCGGCACTGTTGAAGTAGAGGATCGAGCGGGTGCCGGCAAGGGTCTGGCGTAGCGGCTCGATTTGGCTGACGAGCTTGAGGGCGCCGGGGAGCGCTTGGACTGGAACGGTTCCGCCGGCGGAAGCAAGCCCAAGGTAGACGAACAGAAGTAGGCGGGGAGTTGTCCTTGGGTGCCGAGGATGGCGAGCAGGACAAGGGTGCCGGCGGCGACGCTGGCTGCGCACAGCCACGTGAAGAGCCATAGGTAGCCGGCGTTCGGGGCGTCCATGTTCAGGAGGCCGACCGCCACTATCAGCATGAGCCCGATGAGGAGTCCGGTAATAGGAAGCGCCATCGCCCATTTGGTCAGCAGCGTCTGCCAGCGGTTGATCGGCAGTGGTGCGAGTTGCCGCCATTTGGGCCCGATCTCGCTGGTGGCGTATCCGGTGGCGGCGTCGACGGTGATGTTGATGATCGTGGCGGCCAGGAAGCCGAAGATGAGCGCCAGCAGCGCGACGTAGAACGCGCTCAGCCCGAGCGCGGCGTGCGATGGTAACGGGCGGTAATCGACGCTCGGGAAGGTGATCGGATCGGCCAGCACGGCGGCGGTCGCCGATCCAGCCGGCGGCGCCGGCCGAGTGGCCGCGAGGAGCTGCTGGCCGATCCGGTGTGATGCCGCCGCGATCGCGGGCGTGAGGACGCCGCTGGCCAGCTCGACACCGACGGCCCCGGCTCGCTGGTTCGCGAGCAGTTGGACTGTGGGCTGGCGCGCAGACGTTCCCGCTGGCAGCCGAAGTCCGGTCAGTGAGAGCAGCGATGCGGTGAAGTCTGGTGGGATCACCACGGTGGCGTAGGCGCCGTTCTGGTCCATCCGGTCCTTCGACGTTTGCAGTCGCTCGGGGGTCAGCGACAGCAGGGTCGAGACGGCGTGCGAACTGGTGAGTCCTGACTGCAGCTGGGCTCCGAAGTCGACATGCCGGGTCCCGACCGCCGCTCCGGCGTCATCGTTGACGATCGATACGGGCAGCCCGCGGAGATGTCCGACCGGGTTCACGACAGAGCCGATGTAGATCACGGTCACTAGCACCATGAGGATCGAGCCGACGATCACGGGGATCGCCCACAGGGCGCGCATCTTCAGAAGGTTTTTGGCCCGCACCTGGTATGGGTCATGCCCCGCGCTATGAGGAGCTAGCTGAGTCTCCCCCTCGCCGTCCGCGCTGGGTGCGGCGCCCGAGCCGGGCGTATCGCGTTCGTCTGGTCCCAGCATCAAAGCCGATCATCCGTCCGGTCAGCGAGCATGGGCGGCGCCGATCGAGCAGGCAACACCGCTGACACCGTCATCGACGACCACCGTTCTCGATCATGCTCGGATTTGAACGCTGCCGTCGACATCTTGCACCTCGTACACGTGCAGTGCCTTGGTCGCTGGGCCGTTGATCACGGCCCCCGTGGTGAGGTCGAACCGGGAGCCGTGGCATTGGCACATGAGCGTCGTCCCGGTCAGCAGTCCTCCAGATAGTGGGCATGACCGGTCGGCGCAGGTGCAGAGATCATCGAACGCGTAGAGTCGATCCGCGACTCGCGCGACCGAGATCCGCCGCTTGAGATCGTCGAGGTAGTAGGGAACGACAAAGTCGTTCGGAATCGCGTCACCGCGTCCCACTGTGCGGAGGGCCTCGGCTGCGAGTTCGGTTGCCATCGTCTTCTCCTTCGTCCAGCTGGCCTCAGTAGGGATATGCGGGAATGACTTCTTCCTTCGTAGCGTCGAGTCGCAGCTCGCCTGGAGCGCCGGTCGGCACGAACGCCCGGTGCGGCATGACCGGGGCGATGCGCTCGTAGCCGGAACCCAGGGGCGGCCGAGTGTCCGCGTCGCCCTTGTTCGGCCACAGCGAGATCGCGCGTTCGACGAGGGCCGTGATCGAGAGCGACGGGTTCACTCCAGGATTGGCGGGCATCACGCTGCCGTCCATGACGTGCAGTCCTGGCTGGCCGAACATGCGCAGGTAGGCGTCGACGGCGCCGGTCTCGCTGCTCTCGCCAATCGGGATGCCGCCGACGAAGTGGGCGGAGGCGTTGCGGTTGATGACCTCGGTTGCGAGCGCCGCCTCGTGGGCTCCCAGCTGCGTCGCCACACGGTCGACGAAGTCCTCGATCGCCGGGACGTGCACCGACGGCGGCGTCCCGGACGGCCTGCTGTGGAGCAGTCCGTCGTGCCAGTACAGCTCGATCGAGGTGTCGGTCGTCTGCGAGCAGAGCGCGACGAAGGAGCGCTCTGACCAGTGGCGCGGGTCGGCGGGCAAGATCGCCTCGCTCGGGTGCCTGAGGATCTCCTTGAGCCAGGACTCGAACGAATGCTTCTGCTCGCCATGCTGGTGGTAGGTCCCGAGAAACGCGAACACGTTGCTTCCGAGCCCCCAATAGGTCGGCTCGATGCTCGTCACCGGATCCGGCCAGGTGCCCGAGGTGATCGTGACCGACCCCGGCATGATGTGGATCCTCTCCCGATCGCGCTCCCATTCGGCGTGGGTCCGCGTGATGTAGAGAAGCTGCTCAGAGTTGGTCCGCGCGCGTTTCCCGAGCTCGCTCGACAGGCCGGTAAGGCGGCCCTTGTGCTGCAAGTGATGGAGCAGCTTGGCCGACCCGTACGCGTGCGCGGCCACGATCACCTGCTCGGCGGTGTACGTGTTGTGGTGGAGATGCCTTGCGCGCTGCGCCCAGCCCGGGTGACGCGCATGCACCTCGAACCCGCCTCCATCGAGCGGGACGAGGTCGAACACCTCGTGCATGTCGTGAACCCGCGCGCCGAGCTTCTCGGCGAGGTACAGGTAGTTCGTCGTCAGCTTGTTCTTGGCGTTGTGACCGCAGCCGTTGTTGCAATTGCCGCAGGAGATGCAGCCGGTGCGCCTCGGTCCGACCCCGCCGAAGTACGGATCGTCGGCCTCGACTCCCGGCGTACCGAAGTACACGGCGAGTGGGGCCTTGTTGTGGGTCTCCCCTCGGCCGATGTCGTTCGCGACCTGCTTCATGGCCCGGTCGACGTCCGTGGGCATGTACGGGTAGCGGACGATCCCGAGCATCCTCGCGGCCTGGTCGAAGTACGGCGCCAGCTCATCGGCCCAATCGGTGATGCCGGCCCATTCCTTCGCGTCGAAGAACTGCTTCGGTGAGACGTACATCGTGCTCGCATACACGTGTGAACCGCCGCCGACGCCAGCGCCGGAGAGCACCAGCACGTCGTCGAGGTACTCGATCCTCTGGACGCCGTAGAGCTCGGCCGCGGGAAACCAGACGAAGTGCGCCAGGTCCCACTGGGTCTTCGGGATGTCCTCGTCCGCCCAGCGCCTGCCCGACTCCATTACGCCGACCCGATAGCCCTTTTCGGCGGCGCGAAGCGCGGCGACGCTTCCGCCAAAGCCCGAGCCCACGATCACCACGTCATAGTCGAAGCTCGCCATCAGCTCTCTCCTTCTGGTTCGTTGCAGCTGGCTGTGCACGGTCGCGGTTGAGACGACGTGTCGCGCCAGTGAGGGCCCTAGTGCCTTCGCGGGTCCACCCCGGTTGCTAACCCTCACTCGCACGCTCCTCCATCTCGATTTGGTTTGGTGCTCGCTTGCCTGACGGCTGCCCCACAGGAGCGTCGTCGGGGGCGTCTGTTCCGGGATTGCTGATAACGCGAGGGTGG
Source organism: Solirubrobacterales bacterium (assembly GCA_019239375.1). GTDB lineage: Bacteria > Actinomycetota > Thermoleophilia > Solirubrobacterales > Solirubrobacteraceae > Palsa-465. The sequence continues at coordinate 8,177 of JAFAZZ010000323.1, forward strand.
CCTCGAAACGCACTGGCGCATCGCCCGCGTTCTGACTGGGGTCTTCGCGGGGGCGACCGGCGACACGGAATGTCACCGTGACACGCGGCCAACCCGAGGCGACACAGAAGGAGCCGAGATCATGAGAACGACCCACCCACGGCGCGCCGCCCTCGTCGGCGTCTGGACCGCCCTGACAGCGCTTACGCTCACGGCGGCCGGTGCCCAGGCTGTCGACACTGGCCCCGCCACCGCGTCTTGGAGCCCGCCTACCGCCCCGATCTTGCGTATCGAGGGCGGCGCCGTTCGCGGCGCGGCCATTTCTGGGGTCTACGAACTCTTGGCGCTGCCGTACGCCGCACCGCCGATCGGAAATCTACGGTGGCGCCCTCCGCAGCCTCCGGCTGGGTGGGACGGCGTCCGTGACGCCACGCAGTTTGCGTCGAGCTGCCCGCAGCCGACGAGCCCGTTCGCGCCGCCCGCTCCGTTCTCAGAGGACTGCCTATATCTCAACGTATATACGCCGAGCCTGCGCCGCGATGACCGGCCGGTGCTCGTTTGGATTCACGGCGGTGGTTTCACCGGGGATGGCGCCCGCAACTACGACGGATCCAAGCTAGCCGCGGACGGCATAGTCGTCGTAACGATCAACTACCGGCTCGGCGCGCTTGGGTTCCTTGCCCACCCGGCACTCGCGTCGCGACCCGGTGGCCCCGCCGGCAACTACGGCCTCATGGATCAGGTCGCGGCGCTGCGCTGGGTCAAGCGCAACATCGCCCAGTTCGGCGGCGACCCGCACAACGTCACAATCGCTGGACAGTCGGCCGGCGGCGTATCGGTGCTCGACCTCCTCGTTTCCCACCGCTCGCGTGGGCTGTTCCAGCGCGCAATCGTCCAGAGCGGCGCGTTCGCGCTCACCCAGCGGCCGCTGGCTGACGCCGAGTCCGCCGGCGAATCGTTCGCCAGCCAAGCGGGCTGCCCGGACCAATCCGCCCGCTGCCTGAGAGCGCTGCCGGTCGACGCTCTGGTCAACAACTTCACCGCGCCCGTGATCCCCGGCTACGTCGATGGCGACATCCTCACGGAATCGATCGGCTCGGCGCTCGCCGCGGGCCGGTTCGCCCACGTTCCGCTCCTCAACGGCGTCAACCACATCGAAGAGCTGATCTTCACCGCCGGACTCGGTGTCGCGGTCAGCGGGGGAACGTTCGTGGGCGTACCCGTTAGCCGCCCGGTGACTCCGGGCGGGTACACGACCGACATCGCAGCGGTCCTGGACCTCTCACCCGAGCAAACCGCGGCGGTCGCCGCTGAGTACCCGCTCAGCTCCTACCCCTCGCCGGACGTGGCCTTCGCCACGCTGGTGTCGGACGCGAACTTCGCGTGTCCCGCGCTGCAGGTCGACCGCTGGACCTCTGAGCGCGTGCCGACGTTCGCCTACCAGTTCAACGACGACAACGCACCCGAGCGGTTCGCGCGGGTGCCGCTGCCGGCTACGCACTCATCGGAGCTCCAATACATCTTCGATCAACCCAACGCGCCGTTCCCCGGCACGCTCGACCCCGACCAGCAAGCGCTCGCCGCCAGCATGCGGGCCGCCTGGGCGAGCTTCGCAGCCAACGGCGACCCGTCGACACCAGCGCTTGCCTGGCCGTCGTTCAGCCAAGGTCAGGCGGTGATGTCCCTCGTGCCCCCGCTGCCGCAGGTCTGGATGGGGTTCTCCGACGCGCACCACTGCTCGTTCTGGGGTGCCGGCTAGGGCGTCCTCGCCGACGCCGTCACGCCACCACGGCAGTGGGTTTCCCGAGGAGGTGCAGTCCAGCATGATTCGCAACGGCGGCGATGGTCGGAACGCGCAGGTGCTGCACGCTGACGTGGTGGCGATCGTGACGGGCGGCTCATCTGGAACCGGCCGCGAGGTTGCGCGTGCGCTGACGAGCTGGGGCTGGGCCATCGTCATCGTTTACCTCGAGCATCAGCGCGCAGCCGAAGCGACGGTCGACGAGTTCCTGGCCGCGGGGGGAAATGTCGTCGCGGTGCGCGCCGACCCCGCTGACGACCTCGACGTCCGGCGCCTGTTCGCTGAGACGACTGCTGCATTTGCGGGCGTCGACGTCGTTGTCCACACCGCGAGCGGCAGCGCCTCGCTGCTGTACGAGCAAGCGGCGCGGCACGTTCGTGCGCGCGGTGCGATCGTCAGCGTGTCCGCCGCTGACCGTGTGACGCCCGGGGTCGCTCGCCAGATGCACGAGCGCGGCATCAGCGTCGGCAGGGCGCCCCCCGGAGACGTCCTCCCGTTCCTCGAAAGGTGGCGAAGACACACGATTGCCTGAGGCCTCGACGCCGCCTCTAGAGTTGTTCGTGAGATGCCTACCGCCCGGGGGGTTGGTTTCTTCGGCCGGACACGCGAGCGCGAACGCCTCGACGCGATGCTGGCCCAGGCGCGCGATGGTCAGAGCGCCGTTCTTGTCGTGCGCGGGGAGCCGGGCATCGGAAAGACCGCGCTGCTGCGCTACGCCGCGCGGCAGGCGGCCGGGCTGCGCACCGCCGAGGTCGACGGGATACAGGCCGAGATGGAGCTGTCGTTCGCCGGAATCCATCGATTGTGCGCGCCGATCCTCGACCGGATCGAGTTCCTCGTAGAGCCACAGCAGCACGCGCTTCGAGTCGCCTGGGGCATGGCGTCGGGCGACGCCCCGGACCGGTTCCTGGTTGCCGTCGCCGTTCTCAACCTGCTGTCCGCGACCGCCGAGAAGCGGCCCCTCCTATGCCTAGTCGATGACGCTCAGTGGCTCGATGCGGCCTCGCTGCAGGCGCTCGGATTCGTCGCGCGTCGTCTGGTGGCGGAGCCGATGGCGATGATCTTCTCGCTGCGCGAGCCAATCACCACCCAGGCGCTCGACGGGCTGCCGCAGCTGTCCCTGCAAGGGTTAGATCAGCTCGATGCGCGCGCTCTGCTGTCGCGAGCCGCGCCGGGCCCACTCGACGACCGCGTGCGGGACCGAATCATCGCCGAAACAGGGGGCAATCCGCTGGCGCTGATCGAGCTGTCGCAGACGATGAGCCGCTCGGAGCGAGCCGGAGGCTTTGCTCCACCCGCGGGCGGCGACCTTGTGAGTCAGCTGCAGGAGCGGTACATGCGACGCATCAGCGCGTTACCCACAACGACGCAGCGACTCATGCTGCTAGCGGCAGCGGAGCCCCTGGGGGACGCCGCGCTGCTGTGGCGGGCGGCGGAACGACTCTCCCTCGACCCTGGCGCGCTCGTTCCCGCGACGGAAGCCGGCCTGCTGGATATCGACGACCGCGTGCGGTTTCACCACCCCCTGGTGCGCTCGGCGGTGTATCGAGCCGCGTCCATCGACGAACGACGGCGCGTCCACGACGCGCTCGCCGAGGTGAGCGATCCCGAGCTCGCCGCCGAGCGCCGCGCCTGGCACCGGGCCCTAGCGGCCGCAGAACCTGACGAAACTGTGGCCGCCGACCTGGAGCGTTCGGCAGGGCGAGCGCAGAGCCGGGGCGGTCTTCCCGCAGCTGCGGCACTGCTCGAGCGGGCGACAGGTCTGACCCCGGACCCAGCCCTCCAGGCTAGCCGAGCGCTGGCCGCAGCGGAGGTGAGCTTCCAATCCGGCGACTTCGACGCAACGCAGCGGCTCTTGGCCACCGCAGAAAGCGGGGCGCTCGGCGGATTCCAGAATGCGTGCGCGGAGTTACTCCACGCACAGATCGCCTACGCGCTAAGTCACGGCAAGGACGCTGCGCCGTTGCTCCTGAAGGCAGCGAAGCGGCTCGAGCCGTTTGACCTGACGCTCGCTCGCAGGGCCTACTTGACGGCGTGGGGTGCCACCCTCGCCGCGGGGCCTGGCGACGGCGGCGCGGACGTGATGCTCGCGATCTGTCACGCCATCCGAGCCCTGCCGCCGCCAGCGGAGCCTCCGCAGCCACTCGACCTGCTGCTCGACGGCCTCGCGCTGCTCACCACCGACGGGCGAGCCGCGGCAACCCCGGTCTTGCAGCGCGCAGCAAAAGCGGTCGCCGGCATGCCCGGAAAGGACGTCGCTGGCTGGGGACCACGGGTCGCGGCGGCCAGCAGTGCCGTATGGGACGCCGAGGGATCCCACGTGATCCTCGAACGCCAGGCCACGATCGTTCGCGACGCCGGTGCGTTGGCGGAGCTGCCGATCCACCTCTCCGCACTGGCTACAGAAAAGGCGTGGAACGGTGATCTCGCGAGCGCCAAGCTCCTCATAGAAGAGAGCGACCGCGTGGCCGCCATGACCGGGACCCGGGTCCAAACCTTCGGGGCGCTCCGGGTCCTGACGCTGCAAGGGAACACAACAGAGGCGTCCGCGATGATCGATACCACGATCAGGCAAGCCGAGGCCACCGGTCAGGGTGAAGGCGAGGGGGCGAAGATGGCCCACTGGGCCGCTGCGGTCCTGTACAACGGCCTCACTCGGTACGACGACGCGACGTCGGCAGCCCGCCAGGTGATCGCGAACGCGCTCGGGCCGTGGACCTCCGTATGGGTCCTCCCGGAGCTCGTCGAGGCGGCCGCACGCTCAGGCGATGCGGGCCTCGCTTGGTATGCGCTCGAGCGGCTTGCCGAGTCGACACAGCCGGTCGGCAACGACTTCGCGCTCGGTATCGAGGCGCGCTGTCGGGCGCTGTTGACCGAGGGGCCTGCGGCCGACAGCCTCTACCTCGAGGCGATCGATCGGCTAGGTCGGACTCCGCGCCGGCCTGAGCTCGCGCGCGCCTATCTCGTGTACGGCGAGTGGCTGCTCCGTCAGGGTCGGCGCGGCGAGTCGCGGGAGCAGCTTCGGATCGCCGAGCAGATGTTCACCGAGATGGGGATGGAGGCGTTCGCTGACCGCACCAGGGCTGAGCTGGTCGCCACAGGCGCAAAGCCGCGCACGCGTCATTTCGAGGTGCGCGTGGAGCTCACGGCCCAGGAGGAGCAGATCGCCCGGCTCGCCTGCGACGGGCTCACCAACACGCAGATCGGTGCGCAGCTGTTCCTCAGCCCCCGCACCGTCGAGTATCACCTGCACAAGGTGTTCGGCAAGCTCGGAATCGAGTCGCGCAGTGGCCTGCAATCCGTCCTGCCGGGACACTAGCCGGAAACCGTAAGATCGTAGACGCCTTCGCGTGCTCGGCGGTGGTCGCCGCGCCGTCCCAGACGCCGCCCGAGCCCTCGGTGGCGTCGGCGTGAGATTCGCTTTCGGAATGCACCTTGGAGGTCCTCGTCGGAGCTGTGCCAACAGCTTCGAGCCGTCCGGCCCGAAGTCGGTAGGCCCGCATGTACTGCTCGGTGGTCGCCCTCGTCGTCTGGCTGATGTGGATC
>JAFAZZ010000064.1 GCA_019239375.1 Solirubrobacterales bacterium
ACGCAGGCCCCGGCTGCTGCAGTCAGCCGTAAAAGCCCTGCTCAGGAGGTCATTCTGTCAACCCAACCGGACAGAACCACACCCCAAACCCTTGACCAAAAACCCGCCGCACCACTACCAACCACCGAGTTTTGCGACAGCCTCATACTCGTCGCTTTCTCGACCAGGCTCCGCTGCACCACGGGGAGGGGGCGCTGGCGCCGCGACCAAGGCGATGGCCGAACTCAGCATCCTTGCTCGCCTGACGGTCCGGCCGCGCCACATCCGACGGATGGCGCGCGCGAACCCTCCGTCGCGGCCCGCACCGCCTCCCCTTAGGGCGCACCTGGCCCCGCCCCCCCGCCTCCTCTCAGGCGCACCTGGCCCCGGCCCGCCCCCGGCGCGCGGCCCAAGGGCTGGCACCCCGCGCGCGCCCGACCGACGAGGCCCACGGCCCAACCACCGCCCCGGCGTGCGGCCCAAAGCCCCCATACGCGATCCGCCGGCGGAGCGCTATACTTTCTGAAGTACCCCCGCACGAGACCACCAAGGAGCCCCAATGGCCAACGTTGCAGAAGTCACCGACAACAACTTCCAGGCCGAGGTCCTCGAGTCCGACAAGCCGGTGCTCGTCGACTTCTGGGCGCCGTGGTGCGGGCCGTGCCGGATGGTGGCGCCGGTGGTCGAGGAGATCGCGCAGGAGCGTGCCGAGGATCTGAAGGTCGTCAAGCTGAACATCGACGAGAACCAGAACACGGCGATCCAGTTCAGCGTGATGTCGATCCCCACGCTGATCCTGTTCCGCAACGGACAGCCGGCCAAGACGGTGATCGGCGCCTACCCAAAGCGCAAGTTGGTCGCCGAGCTCGAGCCCGCGCTCGCGTAAGGACCGCGCGAGGGCTGTTGGTGCTTTTGACGGCGTCTGGACGCGCCGGACACGCCCACCCGCTCGTCAAATTCCACCACTAATCCCCGCGCGCGGGCCCTAAGCGAGCGCGACGCCGATCCAAAGCTGGCGCCCGTCGATCGTCACGGGCTGCAAGTCCTCGTCGTCCAGAGATTCGTAGCCGACCTCGATGGCCAGCGTCTCGCCGGCGATGTAGCGCTCGTGGGTACGCGCCGCGTCCGCCAGCTCCTGGTCGCCGTCGAGAGTGAGGACGATCCGTTCGGTGACCTCGAGTCCGGCCTCCTGCCGGGCCAGTTGCACGGCGCGGACAATCTCGCGGCCCCAGCCTTCGGCGCGCAGCACGTGGTCGATCTCGAGCTCGAGCGCCACCGCATGTGAACCCTCGCGCTCGACCTGGTAGCCCTCCAGCGGCTTCATCGACACCTGCAGGTCCTCGGCGGCGAGTTCGTGATCGTTTCCGTTGACGGTGATCGCGACGTTGCCGCCCTCGCGCAGCGTCGCGGCGGCGTGCGTGGCGTCGAGGCCGCCCACCGCGGCGGCGACCAGCGGCATGTGCTTGCCGAAGCGGGGTCCCAGCGTGCGGTAGTTGGGCTTGAGCTCGACCTGGCCGAGCTCGTCGGCCTTCGAGACGAACTGCAGCTCCTTGACATTCAGCTCCTCGCGCACGACCTCGGACATCCGCGCAATGGCCTCGCGCTCGGCACCCGTGGCGACGACCACGGCCGCGCGGAGCGGCTGACGGACCTTGAGCTTGGCCTGCCCGCGTGCGGCCAGGCCGAGGCGGACAGTCTCGCGGGCGGTGGCCATGGCATGTTCGAGCTCGGGGCTCCGCGCATGTCGCTCCGGGGCGGGGAAGTTGGTTAGATGGACGCTCGGCTCGCTCCCGTCGAGGTTGTCGTAGATCTCGTCGGCCACGAACGGGCAGAAGGGCGCCATTAGCTGCGCGGTGGCGATCAGGCACCTGCGCAGCGTGGCGAAAGCGGCCGGGTCACCATCCCAGAAGCGCCGGCGCGAGCGCCGGACATACCAGTTGGAGATCTCGTCCACGAACGACTGAATGGCGCGGCCGGCGTTCGTCGCGTCGAAGTTGTCCATGCGCTCGCGGACGACCTCGATCGTGGCCTGCAGGCGCGAGATCGCCCAGCGGTCGAGCTCGCCCTCGCCGGGCTCGGTAGCGGTCACGGCCTCGCGGTCGATCCCGTTGGCGTTGGCGTACAGGACATAGAAGCCGTACGTGTTCCAGAGCCGCAGCAGGAACTGTCTGAGGGCTTCGCCGATCGTGTCCCTCGAGAAGCGGTAGCCGTCCCAGGGCTGCTTGGAGGTGAAGAAGTACCAGCGCAGCGCGTCGGCGCCGAAGCGATCGATCACGTCGTTCGGCTCGATCGTGTTACCGAGGGACTTGGACATCTTGCGCCCTTCGGCGTCGAGGATCAGGCCAAGGCAGACCACGTTGCGGTACGGGGACTGGTCGAACAGCAGCGTGGAGACGGCCAGCAGCGAGTAGAACCAGCCACGCGTCTGGTCGAGCGCCTCACAGATGAAGTCGGCCGGGAAGTGCCCCTCAAACTGCGCGGTGCCTGCGTGCGGAGCGTGATACTGCGCGAACGGCATCGAACCCGAGTCGAACCACACGTCGATCACTTCAGGAACGCGCTGCATGGGCTGGGCGCACTGCGGGCACGGGAAGGTCGCCTCGTCGACGAACGGACGGTGGGGGTCGGTGAGGTTTGTCCCGGCGAGCCCGTTGAGTTCCTTCAGCGAGCCGATCGCCTCGGCGTGGCCGCCCTCGCAGCGCCATACCGGGAGCGGCGTGCCCCAGTAGCGCTCGCGCGAGAGGGCCCAGTCCACGTTGTGCTCGAGCCAGTTTCCGAAACGCCCGTGCTTGACGTGCTCGGGTTGCCAGTTGATCGTCTCGTTGGCGGCGAGCAGGCGGTCCTTGAGTCGGCTGGTGGCGATGTACCACGAGGGCTTGGCGTAGTACAGCAGCGGGGTGCCGCAGCGCCAGCAGTGCGGGTATGAGTGCTCGATCGTCTCGGCTCTGAGGATTCGCGCGCGCGCCTTCAGGTCCTCGACCAGGTCGGGATCGGCCTGTTTGACGTTGCGGCCGGCGTACGGACCAATCCGCTCGTCGTAGGTGCCGTCGAGCCTGACCGGGTTGATGACGTTCAGGCCGTACTGCTCGCCGAGGCGGAAGTCGTCCTCGCCGAACGCGATCGCGGTGTGGACGAGGCCGGTGCCGTCGGTGGCGCTGACGAAGTCGGCGGTCAGGACGGTGTGGCCCTTGGGTCCATAAGCGGCGGCGGGAATGAACCCGAAGGGAGGCTCGTAGACCGTCCCCGCGAGCTTGGCCCCGGGGAAGCGGTCGAGGATGCTGACGTCCTCTCCGAGGACCGCTTCGACGCGGGCTTCGGCCAGCACGTAGGCGTGGCCGGTGCCAGCGCTCGCTCGCACGTAGGTCAGCTCCGGGTCGACCGCTACCGCGGCGTTGGACACGAGCGTCCAGGGCGTGGTGGTCCAGATCAGCAGCTCGTCGCCGGGCTCGAGCGGGGCGGTCGGGTCCTTCACCGGGAGGCGGACGTAAATCGAGGGGTCCGCCACGTCGAGGTAGACGTCGGGCTGCCCGAGCTCGTGGCTCGACAGGGTGACCTGATCGCGAGGGCAGTACGGAACCACCTTGAGCTTCTCGTAGAGCAAGCCTTTGTCGTAGATGGTCTTCAGCGCCCACCAGACCGACTCGACGTATTCGGGATCGAGAGTGCGGTAGGCGTCGTCGAGGTCGATCCAGAAGCCGATCCGCTCGGTCATGCGGTTCCAGTCCTCGACGTGGCTCAGCACCTTCTCGCGACAGCGGGCGTTGAACTCGGCGATTCCGAAGCGCTCGATGTCCTCCTTGGAGGTGAAGCCAAGCTCGGCCTCGAGCGCCAGCTCGACCGGGAGGCCGTGGCAGTCCCAGCCGGCCTTGCGCTCGACGAAGAACCCGCACATGGTCCGGTAGCGGGGGAAGATGTCCTTGAACACGCGCGAGAGGACGTGGTGCGTGCCGGGCGGTCCGTTGGCCGTCGGTGGGCCTTCGTAGAAGCCCCATCTAGGTGCGTCGGTCCGCCGGCGGATCGACTCGGCAAACACGTCGCGCTCGCGCCAGCGCTCGAGCACCCGCTCCTCGAGGCCCGGGAACGACACGCGCGGGTCGACGGGCCGGTGCGGGTATGCGGTTTCGGGGCGCGTCGATGCGGTGCGATCCGGCGAGGGCATGGGCGCGTGATTCTAGGTGGCCGCCCGAGGGCGCGACCCGAGCCGGGTCAGGGGCTCGAGCAGCGGGACCACCTCAGAGAAGGTCCCGGCGGCGGCTAGAACGCTGGGTTCGGCCGGCGGATGGCAGTGATCACGGACGACGGGCTTCGCGGGGGCGCGAGACGGGCCAACAGGACCTCGCGCGCCGCCAGGGGCGTGGAGCCCAGGCGGCGGACCGTGCTCGCGCCGGTATCCGGCACGGCGCCGCGATAGTCGTAGATCACCGCGTCGCGGGCGACCGCGCGGAGCGCGTAGACGAGGCGGCCGAGGTCATCGAGCGAGATGCCGCGGCCGGCCAGCACCACCGCCGTCGGGTTGAGCGCGGGGAGCGCGCGGGCCAACCGCGCCGGGGTGATGCGGGTCGAAAGCGACAGCGTGCGGACGCCGGCGCGGCGCAGCATGACTTCGAGTGCCTGGACGTACAGCGCGTCGAGCTCCAGTGGCAAGGAGTTGTCGAGCACGAGCACGCCGGCGGTCCGTGCGGCCGGTGGAGCCAAGCGCCGCACTGCCCAGAGCCAGCCGGTGGCGTGGCGCCAGGCGAACTCGTACTCGGGCGTGCTGACGGCGTGGGCCGCGACGGCGTCCAGCAGCACCTCGTCGACGGTGCGCTCGACCGAGCGGAGCGCCAAGCTCTCCTCGAGCAGCCAGCTGGCCTTGTCCTCGTCGAAGGACGCGAAAGCGGCGGCGAGGAGGGAACCGCTGGAAGGTCCCTCGCCGCGTTGGCGGGCCAAGGCGATCGCGCTCGAGACGTTGTGGGTCTCGGCCAGCGTGGCGCGCAGCGACGCAATCTCGTTCAGCGAATACTGGCGATGGCCCCCCGCGGAGCGCCCCGGCCGGGGGAAGCCGTAGCGACGCTCCCAGCTGCGCAGCGTGTTGGGGCTCACGCCGAGCATCACGGCCGCGGCGTTCGTGCGAATCCCGCTCACGATGCTGCAGTTAACGGAGCGTGGACGGCGCACGGCAACCCGCGCAAGCCTACGTGCATCACGGCGTCGGCTACGCGAGAACGACCAGAGCCGCCGGAGTCGGGCCGCAACTGGCGATGCGCGCAGTCAGACGAATGCCGAACGTGTTAGCGGGGCGCACGACGATGGTGTGGGTGCCCCCCTCACCGCGTGCCGCCCACGCCACCGCCATGGCGAGGCTATGGCCGCCGGTGTCCTCCGTGCCGGCCGGCATCAGCAGGTCGGTGACGTGGCGGTTGACCGCGTCGGGCTCGCTGGTCGCGAGGAGGTACTCGGCGCCGGCCGACACCGCGCACACCGCCAGCGAGCGGTCGAGGACGAGAAAGGCATCGCCAGCATCCGGGGCGACGTCAGCCCGCGACTCGAGGATCAGGCCCAGGCCACAGGTCTCGCAGACGCGTGAGCGGGCCTGCGCAGCCGCGGCTCCCGGATGGCTCCCGCAGTGGCTGCAGAACGACACGAGCGGGCCCGGCGCCTCCCGCTCGAGCGGAGTGCTCAGCAGGCGAAGTACGGGGCGGCCTGTGCTGGCTGTGTGCATCGAGGTAGAAGGCGGTCAGGTTCTTTTAGCGGTGGCTCCGAGCGGTTCGGGCCTGTGCGCGCAGCTCCGCGGCGGCGGCACTGGCGGTGGCCGTGGCAATTTGGTCGGACTCGAGCAACTCGAGCAGTGTGCGTTGGGCGTCACCTGCGCCGGCAGGCAACACGGTCGTCCCGGTGGCGCGGACGCGCGGGCGCTCTGCGCCGCGGCGGTAAATCGCGAGCGGCATCGCACCGACGGCGAGCCTGATGGCATAGGCCCAGCGGGCGACGGTGTCGTCGTCGAGGTGCCCACCGGCGACCACGACGAGGTTGGGCCGGTGGACGGCGGCCGCGTCGCCAATCCCGGCAACGCCGCGGGCGGACAGGCTCAGGACCTTGATGCCGGCGCGCACGCAGAAGAGCTCGAGCGCACGGATGTACGGAACGTCTCGGTCGAGCTCGTCACGGGATGCGTCACCGACCACGATCGAGACGTGCCTCACCGGGGGCGGAGTCAGGCGCATCGCCCGCGTCAGCCAGTCGCTGCCCCAGTGGGCGGCGAACGCCCACGCCGCCGACTCGACCGTGTAACGCCGCGCAATCTCGTCGAGCGTGGGGAGCAGCACCTCCTCGACCGAGCGCTCGACAGACCGGAGGGCCAGCGCAGCCTCGATCGCCGCGTCCGCCCGCTCTCGCTCGTACGAGGCCAGCGCGCCGACCAGGGAGTTGGCGTCGGCCGCCAGGCCCTCGCGCGCGCGGGAAATCGCGGAGGAGATCGATAATCCCTCCTGGAGCGCGTCGCGGAGCGCGGCGACCTCGCCGTGGGTGAAGAGCCTATGCTTGCCGGGAGAGCGCTGCGGCTTGGGGAAGCCAAAACGGCGCTCCCAGGCCCGCAGCGTATTGGGGCTTACGTTCAGGAGCGCTGCAGCCTCGCTCGTCTTGAGATAGCGCATGCGCAGTTAAAGAGACGTAGACGTTGCTATTTCGAACTAGCCGTTGCCCTGCTGAATACCGGAACATAGAATTGCACAAGTTTTCGGCCCAACTGCCTCCTAAACCTGCAATTTTGCACGGGGAAGGGCGGCGCGGTGGCTGGTCGTCCTGTTCGCCGAGGGAGGTACCGTGGGTTTCCGCAGTTCATGACCTGAGGCTGGCTTCTACACCGGCGTTGCGAGTCTGCCGCATAGCTGGCGTTGTCGCGCACGAAGCGCTACCTTGCGCTCGTGAGCGATGACCGTCGCACGCGGTCGCTAGCTCTTCGCCCCATGTTGGCGCTGAGTACTGCGTGTGCGTCTCTGGTCGGGTGCGTCGTGTGGGCGGCCGTGGTGGCGCCGCATGATCATTTTAATGGTCTGTCGATTGTGCTGGCCGTGGCCGCGGTGGTCGCGGGCCTGGGCGTCATGCGCGTCCGGCACCGCGTCGAGGTGTCCGCAGCGTTTCTCGTATACATCTTGGCCGGCGCATTCCTCGGTCCAGCTTCCGCGCTCGTGGCGGCGGTTCTCTCCGAGGTAGCCGCGAGTCGCGTCATCGCGACGCGGAAGCAGGCGTTCGTTTTTAACCTCGTCTCGGCAGGGTTCGGCGCGCTGCTCGCGGGAACGCTCATCAGGGCGATTGCGCCAGAGGAGCATACCGCTGGCTTCTATGTCATCCTCGGCGTGCTCGCGCTGGGCATGCTCGCGCTGACGTGGCTAGTCCTCGCCGCGTTCACGATTGCTCACTATGGCTACAGCCCGGCGTGGAGCCCACGCACGCTCGTTGACTACCTGCCGAGCGCCCTGATCAACGTGGTGCTGGTGGTTGCCGGTGCCGCGATCTACGTCGAGCTCGGGCTAGCCGGGATCGCGTTCGCGCTGGCCGGAGTGCTGGCCTTCTCCTACATGGCGTACCTGCTCGCCCAGTCGCGAGGGCGAACCGAGCAGTACGTGTCCCTTTCCTGGGGCGTGCTCGCCGGTCTCCTGCGCGCGCTGGACACGCGCGATCAGCGCGCCGCGCGCCACGCCGCGGCGGTGGCGCGCTTTGCCAGCGACATGGCCGACTCAGTGGGAATGGGCGAGCAGGATCAAGAGCTCGCCCACACCGCGGGCCTGCTGCACGACATCGGGCACTTCGCGCTGTCGGACCGCGTGGCGGAACGGGGCCGCACGTTGACCGAAGAGGACTGGGTGGCGATCCAGCGCCACCCCGAGCTCGGTGCGGACATGCTCAAGGACCTCGGCATGTACGGGCCGGTGGCCGAGATCGTGCTG
>JAFAZZ010000128.1 GCA_019239375.1 Solirubrobacterales bacterium
AACCCGGCTTCGTACGGGGTGAGGTAGATCTGGTGCAGGGGCTGGTCGGAGATCTGCGTGTTGGTGTTCTGGTTCTGTCCGTTGTAGACGGCGAAGTGCTTCATCTGGTCCATCAGCCCGGCACCCTGGCTACCGTCGATCTGGGCAGCCACCATCTGGCCGCTCAGGTACGGGTCCTCACCCGTCGTGGTCAGGTTGCGTCCCCAGTTAGGCAGCCGATCGATGTCGGTCTGCGGTCCGAACAGCCCCGTCACCATCAACTCCCGGCCTTCGAGTCCCTCGGTCTGGCCCCACACGTTGCCCAACCTGCGGTCAAACGACGAAGCCAGGTTCATCAACGTGGTCGGCCCGGTGGTCTGCTCGGCGTTCGGTCCCGAAAACGTGTTGATGCCCTGGGCGTCGGTCCAGCACATCGGCGCGATCGACGGGTTCGTACCCGTGGGAGCGGCGGTCGGACCAACGTTGTTGCACGTCGCGTTGGTGCCGCCGTGAAACAGCAGACTCGCGTTGGTCAATTCGGCCAGGGTGGGTGGATTGCTCGGCTCCAGTTGCGCGATCAGGCTCCTCACCACCGGTGTATACGGCGCATCCGCGGTCACCGACGGGGAGCGCTCCGTCGATCCAAGCGCCACCGGGAGCGAGTATGGAACGTTCGACGGCGTCGCCGCAGGCGCCGCCAACCCGTTACCCGAAGCCGCCACCAACGTAGCGCACACTCCCACCGCGAACGCAACTGCCAGCAACCGCCGCACCGAACTCATGTCCAGCCCTCCCACGTGAGCAGGCCAATAAAGACGTCGCAGCGCATCCTAACGCGCCCACAAAGAGGCATTCAGTTGCTTTACAACCAACCCGCCAACGAGGGCCGCGTACCCTCCTTCCCGGCGGTGAGCCACCACAAGTTTAAGGAGCAACTGCGAAGTTTGCCCATGGTGACCGTGCGAAAGATATGCGGCTCGGGCTACGTCATGCCGACTCGAGTCGAGCGTTCGCCCACTCTCGCTCGCGCAAGACGAATTTCTGGACCTTCCCGGTGGAGGTCTTCGGCAGCGGACCGAACGCGATGGCATCCGGGCACTTGTAGTGAGCGAGTCGTTCGCGGCAGAACGCGATGATCTCATCGGCACTCGCGCTGGCTCCGCTGTTGAGCGTGACGAACGCCTTCGGCCGCTCCCCCCAATGCTCGTGAGGGATACCGATCACCGCACATTCGAGCACCGCTGGATGTGCGCAGATCGTCTGCTCGACCTCGATGCTCGAGATGTTCTCACCGCCCGAGATGATGATGTCCTTGCCACGATCGCGCAGCTCAATGTTGCCGTCTGGGTGCCACACGGCTAGATCACCGGAGTGGAACCAGCCGGCGCGAAACGCTTTCGCGGTGGCCGCCTCATCTGCGAAGTAGCCGCTCATCACGTTGTTACCTCGCATGATCACCTCACCCATGGTCTCGGCGTCCTGCGGGATGTCGTGCATGTCTTCGTCGACGACCCGGACCAGGTCGGCCGAGGGATACGCCTGGCCTTGGCGCGCAAGCAGCTTCGCCCGCTGCCCGGTAGGCAGCCGCTGCCACTCCTCCTGAGCGGGACACACCGTAATCGGGCCGTAGGTCTCGGTGAGGCCGTAGACGTGCACGATGCGAAAGTTCAACTCGGCCAGACGCGCCAGCAGTGTCGGTGAGGGTGGCGCCGCCGCAACCATTGCCGTCACTGGCCGCTCTAGCCGGTGTGCCTTGGGGTGGTTGATGATCATCAGCTGAACCGTCGGCGCGCCGTTGTAGTGCGTCACTCCCTCCTGGTCGATCACCTGCCAGACGAGATCGGCGTCAACCGCGCGCAGCGCCACATGTCGGGCCCCGACCGCGGTTACCGCCCAAGGGAAGCACCAGCCGTTGCAGTGAAACATCGGCAGGGTCCACAGGTAGACCGAGTCGTGGCTCATCCCCGCGACGATCACCTCACTCAGCGCGTTCAGATAGGCGCCGCGATATGTGTACTGCACCCCCTTAGGCTGTCCGGTGGTGCCGGAGGTGTAGTTGATCGAGATCGTCTCCTCTTCGTCCTCGAGCCAGCTCGCGGGCGCCACGCTCGAGGCGTCGGTCAGAAAGCGTTCGTATTCATCCTCCGAGTCGCTCGTGCTGGCACAGCGGATCACGGTGACCGCGGATAGTGCGAGCGGGGTAATGAGCGGCTCGAGCGCCGCATCCACGAGCAGGAACCGCGCACCGCTGTGCTCCAGGATGTACCCGACCTCCGGGCTTGCCAGCCGAGAGTTGATCGCCACCAAGACCCCGCCCGCGGCTGGGACGCCAAAGTGGGCCTCGAGCATCGGAGCGGAGTTGAACAGCAGCGTGGCCACACGGTCTCCCTTACGCAGTCCCGCCGACCTCAGCCCATTGGCCAGACGCCACGAGCGCTCCGCTAGGCGGCGGTAGGAATAGCGGCGCTCTCCATCCACCACTGCAACCTTCTCGGAATATACGTAGGCCGCTCTGCGCAGGAAGTCAACCGGGTTCAGCTCGGTGCGGAATACCTCGCCCGCGCGCCGGTTTTGCGGGGATGCGCCTTCGGTCGCGATGAGCTGAGCGTCGGTCATTCCGTTTCCTCCTTGGTTATCGAATGTCGTTCGCGACTCCCTCGCCGTCAGCGCCCGCGGAGGTGATTATCGCGGCCGGATCGTGCCCATCGCAAGCTCGGGTCCGCCGAGCCCGGAGGCGTCGAGCGATGCTCAGTTCCAGCGCGCGAGGTCCGCGGCGCCCACGATGCCGGCCTCGGGCCCGAGCTCGGCCATGCGCACGTCGGCCGTGGGACGATGCCCTCGCGCAGTCAGATGCTTTCGGAAAGCCCGCACCGTTGGATCACGAATCAGCTCGCCGGCGGCCGAGACGCCGCCGCCGATCACAAACACGCCCGGGTCGAGGATCGCGGCCAGCTGGGCGATACCGCGCCCCAGCCACCGCCCGACCTCATCGAAGCACTGTAATGCCGCCACGTCTCCTGACTGCGCGGCCAGGGTCACGATCGGCCCGGTGATTTGCTCGGGCCGTCCCCCGGCCAGCCGGAGAAGCTCGCTGGCCAGGGCGGGCGAGGCGGTCGCCTGCTCGTAGGCCTCCTGGACGAGCGCACGCCCGCTGGCGTACTGCTCCCAGCAGCCCTGCAGTCCGCATCCGCAACGGCGGCCGTCGGGGACGATGTTGAAGTGTCCGATCTCGGCTGCGACGCCGTGACGCCCGCGGAGCAGGCGGCCGCCGACGACGATGCCGCCTCCAATCCCCGTGCCAACGGTGATGACCACGACGTTGTCCTCGCCACGGCCCGCGCCGAAGCGGGCCTCGGCCCAGGCGGCCGCGTTCGCGTCGTTCTCCACTACCGCGGGCAAGCCCAGGCGCTGCTCCATCGCGGCGCGCAGCGGCTCGTCGCGCCAGGCCAGGTTAGGGGCGAACATCACCGTGGAGCGCGTGGCATCCACGAACCCGGCGGCGCCCAAGCCAATCGCCGAGACTTCGTGCGCGGCGATCAGCTCACGAACCGCGTCGGCTATCACGTCAGCGGTTCTCGCTGGGTCATCGGCGGGCGTGTCGCGCCGCGTCACGGCGATGATCGCGCCGCGTGCGTCGACCACGCCGGCCGCGACCTTGGTCCCGCCGACGTCGACGCCGATCGTGAGCGTCAACTGCTTGGCGCCCGCGCTCGACGTTCCGGCGTGTTCACGGTGAGCCGCTGAACTGGTCATCACCCGCCCCTTCGCGCCAACGTGCCTCGAGGCAGGCGGTGGACGTCGACATCGTCCAACGAAGTCACGACCAGATCCGCGTGGGCGGCCGACAGCGCGTCCGCGTCGTCGGCGCGGGCGATCCCGAGCGCGGCCATTTCGCCCGCCTTTGCCGCCTGGATTCCCGACACTGCATCCTCGACGACAAAGCATTCGGCGGGCGGAACGCCGAGCTCCTGAGCCCCGGTCAGGAAGATCTCGGGGTGCGGCTTGCCTTGGGCGAAGTCGCGACCGGAGAGGTCGGCGTCGAAGAAGTCCAGCAGGCTGAGGCCGGGACGAAGGAAGTCGTAGTGCAGCCCCTCCTGCTGAGCAAAGGTGTCGAGCCGGATCCGGGCGAGGAACAGATCAGCGTTCTTGGACGATGAGGCCGCCGCCACCGGCACGCCGAGGTCGCGGACCGCCATGATGAAGCGCAGCGCGTCGGGATAGGCGTGAAACTCGCCCGCGTTGATCAGCTCGATAATCATGGACTGCTTGCGCTCGCCGTAGGTCACGGCGCGCTTCTCGGCATCGGGCACGTGGAAATACTGCAGCGCCGCGAGCGCCCCGGCCATGCGCGGCTTGCCCGACATGACCCGTTGGTAGACCTGCGGCGTGAACGCCTCCGGGCTCCAGGTTGTCTGCTCGCGGATATCGCTCCACTGTGACTCCATCAGCTCCCGCAAGGCCTCGCGCCACGCCCGTTCGTGCGGTGAGTCGACCATCACTCCGTCGATGTCGAAGATGGCCCCGTGGAAGCCGTCCTGCGCGCTCATCGCTGTCCCTCCGGTTGTTCGGTGTGGTGCGGGATGCCGCTCTCCGGCAAGGCGAACGCGTGGCGATCGCCCGGGCACAGCTCGATCACCTGGTCTCCCACCCCGACACGGACTGGTCGGCTCAGGCCCTCGGCGTCGGCGCACACGGTCAGCTCGTCGGCCTCGAGCGACACGCGAAGCGGCATGCCCCGGAACTGCATGGAGAAGTCGAGCCCGTCGAGCCGGTCGCGTAGTCGCGGCTGGAAGTACAGGACGTCATCGCGGATGGAGCTGCCCGCGTAGCCTCGCTGGATCAGGTCGAGCGTCCCCGACATGACCCCCATGTGGATTCCTTCCTTGGTGGTGCCGCCCTGTACGTCTCCCACGTCGCTCTCGAGCGCGACGAGGAACCGCTCCCACGAGCTCTCGGGATCGATCGATGCAAGCACGCCGGCGTGGGCAATGAAGCTCAGCGTGGAGCCGTGCGAGGTCCGCTCGTCGTAGTAGTCGATGGTCCTGCGCGCCGTCTCGGGCGTGTACGGATAGCCCAGCCGCTCGAACAGTTCACGCAGCTCGTCATCGGAGAACAAGAAGAACAACAGAACCGTGTCCGCCTGCTTGGCCAGCTTGTAGCGATCGGGATCGTCGCCCTCCGCCTTGAGGATCCGGTCGAGGCGCTGGATGTTTCCGTACCTCTCGCGGTAGCGCTCCCAATCGAGCTCCTCGAGGTTCTCGTAGCCCTCGAACTGGCTGATGATGCCGTCGTCGTGGAACGGCACGAACATCTTGTGACTCATCTGCTCCCAGGTGCGGATCTCCTCGTCGGCGAGCCCGAGCCGATCGCGCAGCGCCTGGGCGCGACTGTCGGGCAGGAGGTCGAAGGCCTTGAGCACGGTCTCGCAGATCCACGCCACCATGACGTTCGTGTAGGCGTTGTTGTTCAGACCGCCCCGCTCGGCGTTCGGATACTTCTCGTGGAACTCGTCGGGACCCATCACGCCGTGGATCTCGTAGCGGTCGCGCTCGGGGTTGTAGTGCGCGATGGAAGCCCAGAAGCGCGCGATCTCGAGCATCATCTCGGCGCCGTGCTCGCGCAGGAACTCGAGATCGTCGGTGGCCTGGTAGTAGTGCCAGACGTTGTAGAAGATCGCGGCATTGACGTGTCGCTGGTTGTGGCTGAGATCCGGCTCCCAGCGGCCCGACAGCGGGTTTAGATGGACGACCTGGGTCTCCTCTCTGCCGTCGCTGCCGCTCTGCCACGGGAACATCGCTCCTCGGTAACCGGCCTCGAGGGCCGCTGCTCGAGCCTCGCCCAGCCGGCGATAGCGATACGTGATCAGCTGCCGGGTGATCTCCGGCAAACGGAAGTTGAGGAACGGGTAGACGAACAGTTCATCCCAGAACACATGCCCGCGGTACGCCTCGCCGTTTAGGCCGCGAGCCGGAACGCCGACGTCGCGGCCGGCCGTGTGGGGCGAACAGACCTGAAGCACGTGGGAGATATGCAGCCGCAGTAGCAATTGCACACGTGGCTCGCGCGGGAGCTTCACGTCGCACCGCCGCCACAGCTCGGCCCAGGCGGAGGCGTGGCGCGCGAACGCCTCGGCGAAGCCGGGAAAGCGCCCCACCGACTTTCCGGCGTTCCCGAGCGGCTCGTTGATCGCCCGGTCGCGCGAGGTGTAGAAGGCGATCAGCTTCTCGACCCGAACCGGCTTGCCCTCCTGCACATCAAAGGCCAGGACCTGCTGGATGTAGTCCTCCATCTGGTACAGGCTGCGCTCGGCGGCGATCGCCTCGTCACCGTCGAACACCCTGGTCCGCGCCGCCTGCGCGACGTGGATCGTCGATTGCCGGGTACGCACCTTGACTGCGATGATCTCGGGGCCGAACGTCCGAGGAGAGACGGGATCGAGGTGGCGGCCCTCCAGCTCGCTGTAGCGCGCCACGTTGCCGTTGGTCACCCGCCCGTCGAGCGCGGAGATCACCTCGACCCGCCCGGACCAGTTCTCCGGCGCGAGCGTCCACTCGATCGCCGCTTGGTGATGGTGCGCCATGCCCACGAACCGGCGGGTGGAAAGCGTGGTCTCCCGACCGGCGCGGTCGCGGAAGCGCAGCTCGCGCACGAGCGTGGCGCTGTGGATGTCGAGCTCATGGCGGTAGGCGAGCAGCTCGACGTTCGTGAGCCTGATCGCCTCCTCCCCCTCGATGCGAAGCTTGAGGACCAGCCAGTTCGGGAGGTTCACGAGGTCTTCGTTGAGAATCGGGCGTCCGCCCAGAATCGTGGTCTCCCGGTTGTAGAGCCCGCCCACATAGGTGCCCGGGTAATGCACGTCGTCGGCGTCCTCCCACTCGCAGGCGCCGCGGGTGCAGAAGTATCCGTTGCCCGTTGAGGTCAGAGCCTCTCTGAGTCCCTCCTGCTCGGGGTCGAACTCGTCGTAGGTGAGAGTGAACTCAGGCCTGGAGGTCTCTTTCAGCGTCATGGCGTCAACGAGCGAGCCCGTCGAGGAACTGCTCGACCTCCTCGATCGAGCCTAAGCGGAAGTCGGCGGCGGTGGTGCGGTCGGCAACCTCAGGGTCTTGGGGGTCACCTACGAAAATGCCGAGTCCGCGACCGGTGAGAGCTTCGAAGGCGTGCTCATCGGTGATGTCGTCCCCGATGTAGATCGGCAGGACGTCCTCGCCGTCGAGGCCCAGCGCGGCGATCAGGTGCAGGACCGCCCGGCCTTTGTCCCAATCGAGTCTCGGCTGAAGCTCGTACACCATCTTGCCGGGGGTGACCTTCAGATCCTCAGGGTGCTCCTCCAGAACACGCTCCACTATTCGTTGTACCTCCGGCCGCTGGGCAGGGGCTACCAAACGGTAATGCGCGGCGACGGACGCCCGCTTGGGTTCGACGACCGCGCCCTCGATCGAACCCAGCTCCTCCTGCAACTGTGACGTGACGCGCGCGAGGAGATCCTCGAAGCCGCTGGCGGCTTCGTGCTCGATCGTGCCGCGCTCGGGTGACCAGATGTCGAACCCGTGGCTTCCGGCGACCACCAGGTCGCGAATACCCATCAGCTCCTGGACCACTGGCCGGTCGCGCCCGCTGATCACGCACACCGTGCAGCGGGCGGCCAGGTTCGAGACGACGTCGCGCATCCGCGCGGAGATGACGGCGTCTTGCGGTCGGTCGACGATCGGCGTCAGCGTCCCGTCGTAATCCAGGAAGACGGCGGGCCGCGCAGCCCGGATCCGCTCAGCCAGCTCTTCGCTGTCAAGCGCACTGGGCAGATCGCCGATGCTCGAGCTGCGGACGCTCATCGCGGTCCCCGGTCAAGCCGAGCGGGCCAGTCCGACGTCCTCGGTCATCTCCTCCAGCTCCACACCCTTGGTCTCGTGGGTGAACTTGAGCACGAAGAAGAGCGAGAGCAGGGCGCACGCGGCATAGATCCCGTAGGCGAGGCCGAGCCCTGCGTTCTTGAGCGACGGGAACGACGTCGAAACGATCCAGTTGGCGACCCAATTCGCGGCCGCCCCCACCGACAGCGCCGCCGCCCGGATCCTGTTGGGGAACATCTCGCCGAGCATCACCCACACCACGGGTCCCCACGACATGCCGAAGGAAAAGACGAACAGGTTGGCGGCGATCAGTGCAATCGGCCCAGCGGCACCGTGCAGAACGGGTTCGCCCTTGCTGTTGAGCGGCGCAAGGCCGAAAACCAACGCCATGGCGCCGAGGGTCACGGTCATACCGATTGACCCGATGATCAGGAGAGGCTTGCGGCCCGCCTGGTCGATTCGCGAGATCGCCACCAGGGTGGTCACGATGTTCACGACGCTCGTGATGACGGTGATGATCAGCGAGTCGCTCTCGCTGAAGCCGACCGCCTGCCACAGGACGCTCGAGTAGTAGAAGATGACGTTGATGCCGACGAACTGCTGAAACGCGGCCAGGCCAATGCCGACCCAGACGATGGGCAGCAGGCCAAGGGCCGGGCCGCGAAGGTCGCGCATGGTCGGCTTGACTTCGCGGGCCAGCGTCTGCTGGATCTCTCGGACCTTGCCGGGAATGTCGATATTGCCCAGCACACGTCGGAGAACTTCGCCCGCCTCCCCCAGCCGATCCTTGACCACCAGGTAGCGCGGGGACTCCGGGATGAAGAATGCCCCGATGCCGTACACGATCGCCGGGACCAGCATCGCCAAAAACATCCAGCGCCACGCCGGAAGCCCAAGTGCGAGGTTCTTCTCCGAGCCGCCGGCCGCCGTGGCCAGGACGTAATCGATGAGCAACGCGACGAAGATTCCCAGCACAATGGCCAGCTGCTGCAGCGAGCCCAGGCGGCCCCTGATGCGCGCCGGCGCGATTTCGGCGATGTACGCAGGCGCGATCACCGAGGCAATGCCCACCCCGACGCCGCCGATGACGCGGAACACGATCAGCAACGCGAGCGAGCCGGCGAGCGCGGTGCCCACGGCGCTGACCAGGAACAGCAGCGCGGCGAGGCGCATCGCCCACAGGCGCCCGAACCAGTCGGCCACACGGCCCGCCGCCACCGCGCCCACCGCGGCGCCCAGCAGCGCCGATGCCACCGCGAAACCGAGCGTCCCGGCGGCGGTGTGGAAGTGGTCGCCAATCGCCTTGACGGCGCCGTTGATCACCGCCGAGTCGTAACCGAACAAGAAGCCGCCGAGTGCGGCGACCGACGCCAGGGCGGTCACCGTCCGGTTCGACTCCCCGGGCTCGAAGCGCTCGACTGACCCCCACTCCTCCACCTGCTCGGGCGACAGGCCCAGCGACAAACCTTCATCAGTCATCGGTGCATCTCCCTCGGTCATGGGTCACCGCAGACACCGTCAACTCGCCACCTGGACGTAGTGGCGTTTGGAATATGCCGTCTGGCCGAGCCAGCGTTCGACCGTCGTGCTCAAGTGTTCCCTGCAACAAGGTACCGCAATCCCTCTCCTGTCAGCCTGGATCCAGAGGCGCGGCGAGCCGGACGGCGTCGACGTCGGGGGCTAATCGCTTGACCGCTGCACCGGCGCGGTTGTACACAATCAGCCGATCATGCCGCAGCCGCGATCGGAGAAGACGAGAATGGGAGATCACCCGCGAGTGGTTGCCTTCGGCGGGGGCACGGGCCTGCCGCTCCTCCTGCAGGGACTTCGGAGAATCAGCGGCGATCGCGTCTGTGGGGTCGTCACCGTCGCCGACGACGGCGGCTCGAGCGGGCGGCTGCGCCAGGAACTCGGGATCGCGCCGCCCGGTGATATCCGCCGGTGCCTGGTCGCGTTGGCGCAGCGGCGTGGGCTGGCCGAAATGTTCGAGTACCGCTTCGAGGGCGGGGTCGAGCTGCGCGACCACTCGGTCGGCAACCTCATCATCGCCGCGCTCGCCGAGATGTCCGGCGGCTTCGCCGAAGGGGTGGAGCAAGCCGGGCGGTTCCTGCGGATCAAGGGCACCGTCCAGCCTGCCGCCACCGAGAGCCTGAGCCTGATCCTGCACCACGCCGACGGGTCAATCACCCGCGGCGAGTCGACTCCGCGTGCGCCCGGACGCGCGATCCGGCGCGTGACGATCGAACCTCGCGGCGCCGACGCCCCGGCCGCCGTGATCCGAGCCATCGCGCGCGCTGATCTCGTCATCCTTAGCCCTGGAAGCCTGTTTACGAGCACAATCGCCTCGATGCTGGGGGCGAGCGTGCCGCCGGCCCTGGCTGAGTTCAGCGGCCCGGTGATCTACGTCGCGAACGTCATGACCCAGCCTGGCGAAACCGTCGGGTTGACGCTCTCAGACCATCTGCGGGCGATCGCCGAGCACGTGGGCCCGGTGGTCACTGATGTCCTCGTGCACGCCGAGAGACTGCCCCGGAGCGTGCTCGCCCGGTATCGCGCCGAGGGTGCCGAGCCGGTCGCGCTCGACTCAGAGCGAGTCGAGCGACTCGGGGTGCGTGTCCATGCCGCGCGCCTGCTCCCCGACCGCATCGCCGCCGAGGCGCGCCACGATCCCGACCGCCTCGCTACCGCGGTGCTGCAGATCGCGGAGCGGGTCAGGCTCGCGGAGTCGCCTCTTGGTTAGCGCGCCCCGGTCGTTCACCTGATGGCCGGTGGTGCGACGTATTGGGTTCTCCTGCTTGCCGCGGTCACCACAGTCACGGGCAAGTTCAGCTTCCGGGCGCGACTCGGGAGGTCGCGCTCGAGCCAGCGCGAGACGCCCAGCGGCAACGTCGAGATGATCACCTCCTGATACTTGCCTGTGTCCACGGCACGGCACAGCGCTCCCCAAGGATCCGTCCCGCTCTCCGTCGTAGCCTCCACGCGCCCGCCGGCGGCCTCCTCGAGCAACGGGAGCGCCAATTGGAGCGTGGCCTGCGGATCCTCGCCCTCCTCGAGGTCGGGCACGAGGAGCTCGAAGCCGAACCCCTCGCTCGCTCTACGTCGGATCTCGTTGAGCAAGAGCGGGGTGGCCGCCGTACGGTGGGCAACCACAAGGATGCGCCGCGGGTTGTGAGCCTCCATGGCTTCCTCCTAGATCGGATACCAGGATGTTTGCGCGCATGCGGCGGAAATTCCACTTCTGCGGGAAGTTTCGCCAGTCAGGTCCGGCTCGAGCCGTGAAGTCTGTGATCAGCAACACACAGTGAACGGCGGTAGGGGTCGACGAAATAACATGGTGCTCATGAGGCGAGTCCTTCTGGAGGCATGGCGGCACGAGCGACGCGAACGTCCGCTTGCGGCGCGGTTGGGTCTCATCGCCCTGGCTACGGTCACCGCGGCGGCGGCGCTGGCTGGGGTTCGGCTTTACCTGCTCGCCCAGCTGGTGGGCGGCCTCGCCTTGGTTCCCCTGGCGGTGGCGACCTACCTCCGCATGCTGCCCGCGTCGCCGTGGGGCGATGACGGCGGTAACGGCGGCGGCCCGGGTCGCGGCCCTGACCGCCCGCGAGGGTCGGAGCCCAATGACGGGCCTCAGGGCGATGTGGACTGGGAACGTTTCGAGCGCGAGTTCCGCGCCTACGCGGAGCGACGCCCGCTCGCTCACCTCTGACGGAGCTGGCCGCCATCAGACCAGGCGTACCGTTAGGGCGCGCGCGCTAGGTGGGCGGCGCGAGCTGGCTGAGGATGGCGGCGAGCCCGAGGGCCACCAGGAGCAGGCTCAGCTCCATCGCCAGCGTGCCGCGCAGGCTCGCAACCGGATGTCCGGCCGCGAGACGCGGCGCGATCGTGCGGCGATGGTAGCCCCCGAGACCAAGCGCCCCGGTGAACACGGTGGTCTTGACCAGCAGCATGATCCCGAAGCCGGTCGAGAGGAGCGCTGCCGGCCCCGGAAGCTCGCGCAGTGCAACGTAGGCGCCGGCCAGCGCCAGCACGACGACGGCTGGAACCGCCACCGTGGAGAAGCGCAGCAGGCACTCGCGTAGGAGCGCCTCGCGGGCCGACTCGGATGCCCGACGCCCCACGCCGGCCAGGATCGCCAGCGCCACCAGCCCGCCCACCCAGAGTGCGCCGGCCAGCAAGTGGACGTAGTCCGCGACGAGCGGGAGCGTGCCGCGCGCCGCGGGGTGGCTGGCCCAGCTGATGCCGAACGCGGTGCCGAGCGACAGCACCCCTGCGCCTGCCAGCAGCGGCTCGCGCCGGCGCGGCGTCACCCACGCGCCGACGAGCAGCGCGAGCACGCCGAGCCAGGCGAAGGTCATGAGCGTCCAGGCCTGGCCGAGATGGGTGGCGACCCGAATCGGGATGATCTGCGTGTTGACGAGATTGGGCAGTCCTCCACCCACGATCGGGTAGGCGCCGACGAGGAAGCCGAACAGCCCGGCGTGGAGCGCGAGCACGGCCCCCACGACCGCGACCCCGACCGCCACCGTCGCCTCGCGCTCGCTGCGGTCGTGGAGCATCCGCGCCGCGGGCGCGGACACCAACGCGCGGAAGGTCAGCGTGCCGCCGGCTAGCACCACCCCGAGGAATTGAACCCACGCGAGCAGCTCAGGGGCGAGCGGGACGGCCAACCCGCTCGCCGGCGCCGGCGCGAGCGGCTTGGCGCGCACGCCGAAGCTGTAGGCGCCCTGGGTCACGTGGCCGTCGTCGCTGGCGACCATCTGCCAGCGGACCGTGTAACTGCCCGCGGCGCCGTTCCGCAGCGGCACGCTCACGATATTGCCAGACACCCCCGGTGCGAGCGCGAGGTTCTCGCCCCGAGCAGTAAGGACAGCGACGCGGGCAAAGCGCGGAACCACTTCTTCGGAAAACCTCAGCGTGATGGCTCCGGGCGTCGCGGCCACCTGGGCTCCCCAGTTCGGCGTGGCCCCCACGAGGACCGCGTGCGCTCCGGCCGAGGGCGCGAGCAGCAGGGGGGAGGTCAACGCCAGGCCGGCGATCAGGAGCGCCCGCAATACGGGGCGTGGACAGGCCTTCTTCGTCATGACGCGGCCGCCACCGGGATCGCGATCAGCGCCAGCGCGAAAGCGGCCAGCGGCAGCAGCGCCACCGGTATGGCCGGCGAGCGGCGGCGCAGAACGCGAGCAAGGTCGAGAGTGCCGCCCGCGATCAGCAGGATCCCCATCAGGACGTGCCAACGCGCGCCCTGCCCGGATGGATCGATGACCACGTGCACGAGAAACAACAACCCACAGCTGAGGAAGGCGATCGGCAGCACGCCGTCGAGCCACGGACGCTCGTAGACGCCGCGGCGATGGGCCAGCTCCAGCGCGCCCGCGGCGAACAAGATGTCGCCCCACAGGAAGTGAACCAGCATGTCATGCACGACGTCGGCGAACACCACCGTGGCCCACACGCCGACGGCACCGACGATCAGCGCGCACGGGACCACCAGCGAGCGTGACCGCACCGGACGTCCGGCGGTCCCGACCCGTGGTAGGTATTCGTCGAGGAGGATGGCCAGAAACAACGCCCCGAGGATCCAGTGCGCGCGGGCGATCTGAATCTGGGGGAGGATCACGACCGGCGGCTCCGATACTAGAGCCAGCCGCCAACCCGCCGCGACAGCCACGGCCGGTCGAGGTCAGAGGCGAGCGACGTTCGGGTTGACCGAAATCGTTCGCTCAAGGACGGTCGCGGCCCACGGTTACGCATCTAGAAGCCCCACTCGAACGCTACCACCGTGCTGGAGCGTCTCGGTCGGCGAGCACGTGGATCCGCTCGGCTCCGAGCGCCGGTGGGCCGAGCGGCGCTCGAGGTGGCGGCCGGCTCCGGCGCTCGCGCTCGCGCTCGGACTAGTCGAAGCTATCGGTGTTGATCAGAGACCGATCGGATGCGACGGACCCAGACGGCGTCGATCACCGGCTCGGTGAGGATCGCCGACCCGCTCCCTGCGACCGCGGCCCAGAAAGGCGCGGCACCGAGCAGTAATGCGAAGAAGAGCACGGCGATGAAGACCGGGATCGTGAATCGGAGCAACAGCCGCCGCGGGGCCTTCGGCCTGTAGCTGAGGACCTTCCACGTCCGCTTCCACATCTCCCCGCGAGAGTAAGTGGAGCCCGTCCGCTCGTCAACCGGCCGAAGGGTTCCGTTTAGAGCGAACGAAGCGCCGGCAGAAGCTCGTGCTCGGCCCACCCCATGAACGGCTCCTGCTGATCGCCGCCGATCTGCACCACCGCAACTTCATCGAAACCAGCGTCGATGAACGCCTTGATCGCCTCAACGTGCTCGTCGAGGTCAGGGCCGCACGACAGCGCCTCGGCGACCTGCTCGGGTCCTACGAACTGCGTGGCGCTCTCGAATGAGTCGGGGTTGGGCAGGTCTGCGTTGACCTTCCAGCCCAGGCCAAACCAGCGGAACTGCTCGTGGGCGCGCTGGATCGCCGCATCCCGGTCGCGGTCGTAGGCGATCGCCACCTGCCCCACTCGGGACTTGCCGGCGCCACCGGCCCGGTCGAACATCTGGCCGAGCTCGGCCTTGGGCTCGACAGCGATCATCACGTCGCCCTTCTTGCCGGCCAGCTCACACGAGTCTCGGCCCGACACGGCGACGCCGATCGGCACCCGCCGGTCGGGCAGGTCCCACAGCCTGGCCGACTCGACGTGGAAATACTCGCCGCGGTAGTTGACCGTGCCGTCGGCGTTGTCGAACAGCGCGGCGATGATGTCGACCGCCTCGCGCAGCATTTCGTGGCGCACTCCGACCGACGGCCATCGCTGGCCGACGACGTGCTCGTTGAGGTTCTCGCCGGCGCCGAGGCCGAGCCGAAAGCGCTCGCCGGACAGGATCTGCATGGTGGCCGCCTTCTGCGCCACGACCGCGGGGTGGTAGCGGAGGATCGGGCAGGTCACGTATGTCATCAGCCCGATGCGCTCGGTGGCCTGAGCGGCCGCACCAAGGATCGACCAGGCGTAGCCGGAGTGACCCTGCGCGGGGAGCCACGGCTGATAATGGTCGCTGATCACCGAGAAGTCGAACCCCGCCGACTCGGCCCTCTGAACATCCCGCACGAGTTGGTCGGGACGCGACTGCTCGCACATCATCGTGTAGCCGAAGGTGGTCATGGCTGTGCGCCTACCCGTGCCCGGTCGGTGCTAACGACCGGGCGAGCGCGGTCGGGAACTCACTCGTCGACTCTGTCGCGCTTGGGCCCCTCCCAGGGCTCCGCCTCGGGATCCTGGGCGGGATGGGGTTCGCTGGTACTCAGACTGCCGGTCGCCGGGTGAGGTTGCTCACCGAACGGCTGTGCGTCCGGATCGGCTGGGTCGCGTGGATCCGGCCGCTTGTCGTAAGGATCCGGCCACTCCGTCGGATCCGGATCGCTGGCCGGATTGTTCAGGACATGATGCGGATCGCGGTCGCGCGTGCGGTCTTCGGGATCTTTGCCCGGAGGCTCTGGAAACCCGGTGGGCGGCTTGCCCGATTCAGCTGGCTCGTTCGGCATGTCAACTGAAGGCTTGCCGCCCAGACGTGGCGTCAAACCGAGGAGTCAAACGGCCTCAGTGAATCGGGGCATGCGCCGGCGAGCGGATATCCAGCTCGAACAGCCAGAAGTCGCGGCCGATCACCGGCACCGACACGTTGTAGACCGGGACCTGGCCGATCGTCCCCTGGAACGTCCCGGCATGGGCATGCCCATGGAGCACGAGATCGGGCTCGTGCTCGGCGATCGGCGGCGCCAGGCGGTCAGTTCCGAGGTAGCCCCAGATGCCCGGCGGCTCGCCGGCGATCGTCTCGTCGGTCGGCGCGTAGTGCAGGAGCACGATCCGCGCTGGGCACAGCGCCACCTGACGAAGCCCGCGGTCGAGGGCCTGCACGTCGAGCGTGGTCTCGTGGTAGACCGCGCGCAGCAACGGCTCCCCGAAGTCGGGCAGGTGCGAGCCAGGAAAGCCGCCCACGAAGCCCTTGAGGCCGACGATCCCGACGTCGAGGCCGCCCGCCTCACACACGTGCCAGCTGCGATCGAGGACGTGGATCCCGCCGGATTCGAGCACGGCCACGAGCTCGGCCCGGCGGTTGACGTGCCAGTCGTGGTTGCCCAGCACCGCGAACACAGGTACGTCAAGGGCGGCGCAAGCGTCAGCCAGGACCGCACCCTGCTCTGGCTCACCGTGAGTGGTCAGGTCACCGGCAAGCAGGACCAGATCGGCGACGCCGTTGAGCGCCGCCACCGAGCGATGTATCTCCTCGCGGCGCGCCTCGGAGCAGTGGACGTCGCCGGCCGCGGCGATCCGCAGGCAGTGCGTTCCCGAGGGCTCCGGGCGCTCTCTCATGTTGGCGTCCAACTACCCGCTGGCGGGTATTTGCATAGGGCCGTGCGCCACCGAGACGCGTTCGACGCCCTGATCGACGCGATGAAGATCGCGGTCGCCGCGCTGCGCGAGGCCGACGTGCCGTTCATGCTCGGCGGGAGTATGGCGGCCTGGGCTCGCGGCGGCCCAGAGCCTGACAACGACCTCGATCTGATGGTCAAGCCCGACCACGCCGAGGCGGCGCTCGAGGCGCTTGCCGGCGCCGGGATGCGGGTCGAGCGCCCGCCCGAGGAATGGCTCTACAAGGCTTGGTGCGGCGAGGTCCTGATCGACGTGATCTTCCGACCCTCGGGCCTGGAGCTCACCGACGAGGTGTTCGAGCGGGCGCAGAACATCCCCGTGATGGCCCTTGGCACGCCGGTGATGGGGCTAGAGGATGCGCTGGTGACGATGCTCTACGCGCTCGACGAACACGCGCTCGACTACTCGCGGCTGCTGGCCATCACCCGCGCCCTCCGGGAGCAGATCGATTGGCGGGTGCTCCGCGACCGGGCGAGCGGCTCGCCCTACGCCAAGGCGTTCCTGACGCTGGTCGAGGAGCTCGGGATAACGGCGCAGGCGGCGCCGGCGCGCCACGGCGGGGCCGGCGGCGCGGATGTGGGTAGCCGGGTGAGGGTCGTCGGCGGCGCCGACTAGCCCCAAAGAGTGGATGGCTGCGCGGACCGCCGTCGTTACCGCCTCAGGCGGCAAGGGTATAGCGCTGGTCATGAAGGTGCTCGTGCTGACCAGCGAGCCGATCACCGCCGAGCAGCTGCGCTCAGCGCTCGAGGCGGACATCGACCCGGAGGACGCTGAGGTGATGGTCGTCGCGCCGGCGCTGGCTGAAAGCGCGATGAAGTTCTGGATGTCCGATGCCGACGACGCGATCGGACGGGCCGAGCAGGTGCGCCGGGAAAGTATCGAGCGTCTGGGCGAGGAGGGAGTCTCGGCCACCGGCGACACCGGCGAGGCGGATCCCTACACCGCGATCGAGGACGCGCTCAAGACGTTCGACGCAGACCGAATCGTGCTGTTTGCGCACGAGCCCGGCGATCAGCGCTACCGCGAGGACTTGGACGACCGGGAGCTCGCCGAGCGCTTCGGCCTGCCCGTCGATCGCGCCGTGGTGTAGGGGCGCTCGCCCAGGCGCCGCAGCAGCAGCTTGGCGTTGGCCGGGGCGTAGCTGTTCCAGTCGTTGTTGTAGTAGACGTAGGCCTCCTCGCCTGCGCGCCAGCGCGCGATCCGCTGCGCCCATTCGCCGATCTCGGTGGCGGAGTAGTTGCCGGCGCGGCCGCGCGCCCCGTAGTGAAAGCGGACGAATCGCCAGTCGGCGGTCGCCTCGTAGGACTGGAACGGCCG
This sequence comes from Solirubrobacterales bacterium, assembly GCA_019239375.1. GTDB lineage: Bacteria > Actinomycetota > Thermoleophilia > Solirubrobacterales > Solirubrobacteraceae > Palsa-465. Next base: position 17,573 of record JAFAZZ010000128.1, read on the forward strand.
CGAGGGATGATCGCCGATGGTCAGTGCCACCCCTCGGCTTCGCAGCGTGTCGAGCACCTCGGGCACGAACCAGCTGGCGTGACGGAACTCGATCGTATGGCGTCCAGGCGGCAGCAACTCGAGCCAACCCTGCAGACGGGAGTCGTCGCGGTGGAAGTTCTCGGGGAGCTGCCACAGGACCGGACCCAGCCGCTCGGCCGCGATCATGGGCTCGAGCGGCTCATAGAAGCGGGCGATCCCCTCGCGGATCTCGCTCAGCCGCTTTATGTGCGTGAGGTAGCGGCTGGCCTTGACCGCGAACAGGAACTGCGGCGGCGTCTGCGACACCCACCCGGCGACCGCCTCGCGCCGGGCCAGGCGGTAAAAGGTCGAGTTGACCTCGACCGTGTCGAAGTGACGGGCGTACTCCTCGAGCCATCGGCGCTTGGGCAGCCTGTCCGGGTACAGACGGCCGCGCCAGTCGTCGTACATCCAGCCCGAGCAGCCGATGCGTAGGGGCCTCATGGGTCGGGTATGTCCTGGAACGGATGCCATCGCTCGCCGAGGAAGC
>JAFAZZ010000130.1 GCA_019239375.1 Solirubrobacterales bacterium
ATGTACGCCTCCACCACCTTCTCGTACGCCGCAACTGAGAACAGCAGCGTGACATTGACGTTGATGCCTTCGTACAGGGCCTGCTCGATGGCCGGAGCGCCCTCCGGCGTCCCGGGAATCTTGATCATCACGTTCGGCCGGTCGACCCGCTGCCAGAACGCGCGGACCTGATCGAGCGTGCCCGTGGTGTCGTGCGCCAGCTCCGGCGCGACCTCCAGCGACACGAACCCGTCGCGTCCGCCCGAAGCGCGGTGCACCTCGGCCAGCACGTCGGCCGCCAGCTGCACGTCGTGGATCGCGATCTCCTCGTAGATGGCCCCCGAGTCGAGGTTCTTGCGCGCGAGCGTCCGCAGATCGTCGTCGTAGTCGGTCGAGCCGAGAATCGCCTTCTCGAAGATCGCCGGGTTTGACGTCACCCCGCGGAGCGACTCCACCGCGACCATGCGGGCGAGCTCGCCGCCCTCCACCATCGAACGCCGGATCTGGTCGAGCCATACGCTGACACCAGCTTCCGTGAGGGCCAGCAGGCGCGGGTTGAGCTCGGTGACGGTGCTCATCGCGTGCTCTCTCGGGTCAGCCGCCTCGTACCCGCTTTACGACCTCCCGCCCCGCATCGGCCACCCGTTCGGGTGTGAACCCGAAGTGCTTGTAGAGGGCGCCGGCCGGGGCGGAGGCGCCGAACGTCTCCATCCCGATCGCTTCCCCCAGCTCCCCCACCCACCGGTGCCAGCCGAACGTGGCTGCGGCCTCGACCGACACGCGAGCGCGGCAGGCGACCGGGAGCACGCTCTCCCGGTAGGCGGCGTCCTGGGCGGCGAAGTTCTCCAGGCATGGCATGCTGACCAACTGCGTGGCGATTCCCTCCGCCTCGAGCGCGTCGGCGGTGCGGGCGCATATGTGGACCTCCGTGCCGGTGGCGATCAGGATCAGGTCCGGCTCGGCCTCCTTGTAGGAGTAGCGCAGCACGTACGCACCGCGCTCAATCGCGTCGGCCGGAACTGCGGATGGGTTCCAGGTGGGGACGCCCTGGCGCGAGAGGACCAGCGCGGTCGGATGGTCCTCCGCATTGAGCGCGTAGTGCCATGCGAGCACGGTCTCGTTGGCGCCGGCCGGCCTCACCACCCGGAGTCCGGGCATCGCCCGCAGGCCGGCGAGATGCTCGATTGGCTGGTGCGTCGGTCCATCTTCCCCCAGCCCGATCGAGTCGTGCGTGTATACGAAGATCGACGGGAGCTTCATCAGCGCGGCGAGGCGGACGGAGCCCCGCATGTAGTCGCTGAAGGTGAAGAACGTCGAGCCGTAGCCGCGGAAGTAATGGAGGGTGAGGCCATTGACGATGGCCCCCATCGCGTGCTCGCGGATCCCGAAGTGCAGGTTCCGGCCTTCGTACGAGCCTGCCTCGACATCCTCACCCCCGTCGATCAAGGTAAGCGTCGAGGGCGCGAGATCGGCCGATCCGCCCACCAGCTCGGGCACCCGCGCCGCGGCCCACTGGAGCACGGTCTGCGAGGACTTGCGGGTGGCGGTCATCGTCCCTGAGGCGTGAAAGCGGGGTAGGTCGCTGTCCCAGCCCTCGGGCAGCCTGCGGGCGATCATCCGCTCCAGTTCGGCGGCCAGCTCCGGATGCTCCTCGGCATAGGCGTCGAACCGCTCGCGCCACTCGGCCTCGAGCTCCTCGCCCCGCTCGATGCAGCGGCGGAAGTGCTCGAGCGCCTCCTCGGGCACGTAGAACGGCTCGAGCGAGGGCCAGCCCATGGCCTGCTTGGTCAGCTTGACCTCCTCGTCGCCGAGCGGCGAGCCGTGGGCGCCCGCGGTGTCCTGTTTGTGCGGGCTGCCCTGCGCGATGTGCGTGCGCACGATGATCAGCGACGGCTTGTCCTCGACCGCGATCGCGGTCTCGAGCGCCCGCTGGAGGCTGTCGAGCTCGATGTCCTCCTCGAGGTCCTGGACGTGCCAGCCGTAAGCCTCGTAGCGCTCGCCGGGGTCCTCGGTGAAGGCCAGCTTGGTGTCGCCCTCGATCGAGATGTGGTTCCGGTCATAGAAGGCGATCAGCCGCCCGAGCCCGAGGTGTCCGGCGACCGAGGACGCCTCGCCGGAGATCCCCTCCTCGAGGTCACCGTCGGAGGCGATGACAAACGTCCGGTGGTCGACGATCTCGTGTCCCGGACGGTTGAAGCGGGCGGCCAGCATGCGCTCGGCCAGCGCCATACCGACGGCGTGCGAGATGCCCTGCCCGAGCGGCCCGGTGGTCACCTCGATGCCGGGCAGGTCGTGGTATTCCGGGTGACCCGCCGCCCGCGAACCCAGCTGACGGAACTGCATGATGTCGTCGGTAAGGCTGACGTCGTAGCCGGCCAGGTACAAGGTCGAGTAGAGCAGCATCGACGCGTGCCCGGCCGAGAGCACGAACCGGTCCCGGTCGGGCCAGTCCGGATGCCGCGGGCTGTGGCGCATCACCCGCGCGTACAGGACGTAGGCCACCGGCGCCAGGGCCATCGGCGTTCCCGGATGGCCCGAGTTGGCCTTCTGCACGGCGTCCATCGACAGCGTGCGGATCGTGTCCACGCACAGCTTGTCCAGCGTGGTCGTGTCCGTGGCGGTCACCGGCGGAGCATAACCCCATCGACCGCCCTCCGGAGGAAGGGCGGACGAGGCCATCTCAGGGATTCGGCAAGGACGCCGAATCCACGTCAACCTTCCAGATGGTCCGTCAGCCGAACAGCACGTCGAAGTGCTGATACTGCTCAACCGGCACGTGCCGTACCTCGGCTACCGCGTCGGCCAGCGGCACGAGCTCGACGTGGGTCGAATGCAGCGCGGCCATCATTCCCCACTTGCCTTCGTGCACAGCGTCAATCGCGGCCAGCCCGAGGCGGGTGGCGAGCACCCGGTCGAACGCCGTCGGGGTGCCGCCGCGCTGGACGTGGCCGAGCACGGTGGCGCGCGTCTCGAACCCGGTTCGCGCCTCGATCTCCCGCTCAAGCGCGTACCCGATCCCGCCCAGCCGCACGTGCCCGAACTCATCGGTGGAGCCCGTCTGCGCGACCTGCATCAAGCCATTCTTGGGTGTCGCGCCCTCCGCCGCGACCACGATCGAGAAGTACCGGCCACGCTCGTGGCGGCGGCGGATGAGGCGGCAAACCTCGTCGATGTCGAACGGGATCTCCGGAATCAGGATCACGTCCGCGCCACCGGCCACGCCAGAGTGCAGCGCGATCCAGCCCGCCGTCCTGCCCATGACCTCGACGACCAGGATGCGGTTGTGGCTCTCCGCCGTGGTGTGGAGTCGGTCGATCGCCTCGGTGGCGATGTGCAGCGCAGTGTCGAACCCGAACGTCACGTCGGTGCCACCCAGGTCGTTGTCGATCGTCTTGGGCACGCCGATCACCTTGACGCCGTCGCCGTGCAGGCGGTTGGCCACGCCCAGTGTGTCCTCACCGCCGATCGCGATCAGGCCGTCCAGGTTGAAGTCCGACAGGATGTTGCGGACGCGCTGAACTCCGTCTTCGCGCTTGTACGGGTTCGTGCGGGAACTGCCCAGGATCGTGCCGCCCCGGGGCAGGATGCCGCGCGTGGAGTCGATCGTCAGCTCCTCGAATGAGCCCTCGAGTACCCCGCGCCAGCCATCGCGGAAGCCGATCACCTGATCGCCGTAGGCGTCGATCGCCTTGCGCACGACGGCGCGGATCACGGCGTTTAGCCCAGGGCAGTCGCCACCCCCGGTGAGGATCCCGATCCGCATCGGCCGGGAATCCTACGCGTCTCGGATTTTGGGCCTCGCTTCGCTCGGCGTCCATGGGACCGGTTCCGCCGGGCATCCCTGCCCGGCGGGGCGCCGGTTGTTCGCTTGCCCCGCGGTCATCGACGCCCGGCCGATCTCGTGACGCTCATGCCCGAGCGCACCGCGGTCTGACGCTTTGGCACAGTGTGCGAATGGGAGTGAGCGCCGTGTCCCATTCGCCATCGCCGTGTCACGTGCTGCGGGAGGATCCGGAGCTCGCCGACGCGATCCCGGTCGAGCGCCGCGCGAAGGCCATCGAGGACTGCATCGCGCCCGAGCTGTGGATCGCCCCGGGCCCGTGGGGAGGCCGAGGATCGCTCGGCTATCGCGGCGGGATTGGCGTGCTCGTGCTGAGCGGACTGATGATCCGCCGCGTCGGGATCGAAGGCCGCTACGGCGCCGAGCTGATCGGCGACGGCGATCTGCTGCGCCCGGACGAAGAGAGTGTCTCGCCGCTCTTGCCCCTGACCACGCAATGGTCGATCGTCGTGCCCACCCGGGTGGCGGCGCTCGATCGGACCTTCGAGCTGCGGGTCGCCCAGTACCCCGAGCTGGCACGCTCGCTGATCGCGCGCGCGATTCAGCGCTCCAAGAACCTCTCGGTCAACATGGCGATCGTGCACCAGGCGCGCGTGGACGTGCGGCTGCACATGCTGCTCTGGCATCTCGCGGCGCGGTGGGGCCGCGTCCGCAGCGACGGAACCGTCCTGCGACTGCGCCTGACCCACGCCGTGCTGGCCGATCTCGTGGCCGCGCGGCGTCCCACCGTCACCACCGCGCTGTCGGAGCTCACCCGGCGCGGGCTGGTTAGGACCGACGGGGAGAACTGGGTGCTCTCGGGCGACGCGCCGGCCGAATTGATTCCCTTCGCGCGCGTGGGCGCCCGCCGGGCCAGCGAGAGGTAATTGCACGTCGACCCATACATCATCCTGGGGAGCGCCATCATCGGCCTGCTCGTCGGCATGACGGGCGCCGGCGGCGGGGCATTGATGACGCCGATGTTGATCCTCCTCTTCGGCGTGAAGCCGGCGGCGGCCATCTCGAGCGACCTCGTGGCCGCGGTGGTGATGCGCCCGTTCGGCGCCGCCGTGCACCTGCGTGCCGGAACCGTGAACCTCCGTCTGGTCCGCTGGATGGTCCTTGGCTCGGTTCCCGCCGCGTTCCTGGGGGCCTACCTGCTCCACGCCCTCGGGAATACGAAGCCCGCCCAGCAGCACGTGGAGAGCGCCCTCGGTGTCGCTCTGTTGGTGGGGGCGGGCGCCATGGCCCTGCGCTTCGTCCTCGACCGCCGCGCCGGTGAGCGCCGGCTGGGGGTCGTTCACAACCTCAAGCCCCGGCCACTGCCGACGATCGCGATCGGCGTCATCGGCGGCGTGATCGTCGGCATGACCTCGGTGGGGTCGGGCTCGCTCATGATCGTGCTGCTCCTGTTCGTGTATCCGACCATCGGGGCCAACCAGCTGGTCGGCACCGATCTCACACAGGCCGTGCCGCTGACGCTGGCGGCGGCGCTCGGCGCGTTGATCTTCGGCCACGTCGAGTTCGGTATCACGGCCTCGCTGATCATCGGGAGCGTGCCCGCCGTGCTCGTCGGCTCGATGCTGTCCTCCACCGTGCCCGACCGCTACGTGCGGCCCGCGATCGCGTTCGTGATCTTCGCCTCGGGCCTCAAGTACGTCGGCCTGCAGACCACGGCGCTCGGCTGGACGCTCTGCGCGACGCTGCTGGCCGGCGCCGTTCTGTGGCTGGTCTTCGCGCGGCCCTGGCAGGCGCGGGCTGAAGCGCTCGAGGAACCCTCACGGTGACGGAGCGCCTCGATGTTCCGGTCGCTGGCGGGACGTTGGCCGTCTTCCGGCTCGCCGAGGGCGGCGAGCCGGTGCTCGCGCTCCACGGCATCACAGCCAACAGTCACGCCTGGCTGGCCGTTGCCCGCTCGCTCGAGGGCCGCGCGGAGCTCCTCGCGCCCGACCTCCGGGGCCGTGGCGCCAGCAACCATCTGCCGCCGCCCTACGGAATGGAGTCCTACGCGGCCGACCTGCTCGCGGTGCTCGACCACTGCGGCATCGAGCGTGGCGTCCTGGTCGGCCACTCGCTCGGCGCTTACGCGGTGGCGCGCTTCGCCGCTGACCATCCCGAGCGCGTTCGCGCCGCGGTCTTGGTCGACGGCGGCCTCACGCTGCCCGAGATCGACCAGGTCGAAGATCCCGAGGCATTCCTGCAGGGCTTTCTCGGGCCGGCTCTGGCCCGCCTCGAGCTGACCTTCGCGACACGCGCCGCCTATCACGCGTGGTGGCGGGCCCATCCCGCGTTCGCTGACGCCGACGTCGAGGATCCGGACCTGGTCGCCTACGCCGACCACGACCTGGCCGGCGAGCCGCCGGCGCTCCGCTCGAGCGTGGCCAAGGACGCGGTCCGCGCCGATGCCGGCGAGCTGTTCGAAATCGGCAAGCCGGCTCACCGGCTGTCGATCCCGGTGGAGATGCTGCGCGCGCCGAGAGGGCTTCAGAACGATCCGAGCCCGATGATCCCGGCCGCGCTGGCCGATGCGTGGGCGAGCGGGCAGCCCGCCCTGCGTTCGGTCCGCGAGGTGGCGGACGTCAACCACTACACGCTCGTGATGGGGGCGACCGGCGCCCGCGCGGTGGCTCAGGCGATCGTGCGCGCATTGCAAAGTCCGGCCAAGGATCCTGACCTACGATCAGCGCGATGAGCAGTGCCGGCACGGTCGGGATCAGGCTGGACCCCCCAGAGCCGGGGCTGACGCGGGAGGAGATGGTCGCCCGCGCCGTGGCGCTGCGGCCGAGGCTGGTCGCCGATCAGGCCGAGACCGAGAAACGCACCTACTACTCGCGCGAGATGCACGAGGCGTTCTTAGCCGCGGGCTTCTACCACCTGTATGTCCCCCGCCGCTACGGCGGCTACGAGTTCGACGTCCCTACCTACGTCCGGGTTGTCCGGGAGATCGCGCGGGGGTGCGTGTCAACCGCGTGGTGTCTGGGGCTGGCCATGAACCACGCGCTCATGGTCGGCTCCTGGTGGCCGCAGGAGGCTCAGGACGAGATCTTCGCCGGCGGCGAGTTCCGGTGTGCGTCGGTGGCGGCGCCCGTCGGTCGCGCGGCGCGAGCGGATGCGGGATGGGAGATCAACGGCCAGGTCGCGTTCGCCTCGGGCGTGCCCTGGTCGACTTTCTACATGGGGCAGGCGCTGCTTGCCCTCCCGGACGGTGCCGCTCCTGACGACCCCCCGCCCATGCTGCTGTTCGTTGCTCCGCGCGCGGAGTGGGAGATGCTCGACGACTGGGGCGACATGCTCGGGCTCAAGGGGTCCGGCTCGCACAGCATCCGCTTCTCCGGGACGCGGATTCCGCTCAGCTGGGGCTTCGAGGGCAACATGCTCGACGTCGAGGTAGGTGAGGGGACGCCCGGATCGCGGCTGCATGGCAACCCCATGTACTCGGGCCGGGCCGTATCGATCTTCACGATCTCGTTGGCCGCGGTCATGGTCGGGGCTGCCTACAACGCGCTCGACGAGTACGAGCGGTTGATGCGCGAGCGCAAGACGCCACTGCCCCCGTTCATCCCGCGGATCAAGGACCCCGACTACCAGCGCTGGTACGGCCGGGCGCTCACCCACATCGCCACGGCCGAGGCTGCCACGCTCCAGGCCGCCGAGCGCCACATGGAGCTCTGCCGGCGCAACGTCGAGGACGGGATTCCCTACACCTACGGGGACGACATGCTGATCGGCGCCGTCGCCCGCGAGGCGATGCTGATGTGCTGGCGGGTGGTCGACGACGACCTATGGCAGACCGTGGGCGCCAACATGGCGCGCGACGGCGAACGGACCACGCGCGTGTTTCGCGACATGTCAGTGGCCGCCGCGCACCGCAACCTCCAGCTGCGCGACATGTTCTACGGCGACATCGGCCGCGCCGCTCTGGGCGGGCCGCAGCGGATCCCGGGTCGCTAGCGTCCGAGATTCTCCGCCACCCAGCGTGTCACCACGGCCAGAGCCTCGCCGTTGTTGCGCTCGAGCATGATCCCGTGGGCGTTGCCGTGCACCCCGCGCTCGCCCAGCTGCACCAGCTCGACGTCGCAGCCGGCCCGCTCGAGGAAGGCAACCAGCTCGTGGTCGAAGAGGCGGAACATCGAGGCCTCGCCGGTGAGAACCGCGATCGGGAACCGGCTCAGGTTGGGGAGTCGCCGCGGCGGCCCGCCGTCCGGGCGTAGCTCCTCGGCGCTCGCCGCCGGCGGGTCGAAGGTGAGCGGCGCTGCGGCCAGCCCCCAGCTCAGGTCGAGCCCCATCTCGGGCTGCTTGGCAAAAGGCGGCCCCACGGTCTCGATCGCGATGAGCGCCGCCACCTGCTCCGGGCGGGCGTCGGCGGCCAGGAAGGTGCCCGGCCCGCCCGCCGAGTGGGTAACGAGCACGGCGGGTCCCACCAGGTCGAGGAGCTCGGCCAGACGTGCCTGCTCGAGCGCGTGCATCTGCGCCCAATCGGCCAGCATCGGTCCCGACGGAGCCAGCCACTGGTCGTAGATCGGGTCACCGGGCTCGCGCCCGCCCGGCCACTGGGTGTGCCGGTCGGCCCACGGATTGGAATCGGGACCCACGGGCGGCGGGACGAAGATCGGCTTCAGCGCCTGGGCGCCGAGTTGGGGCCCCATCGGACCGAGGACGTCGGGATGGTGGGGTGAGCGGCCATGGCCAGGACGATCGACCACGTACACGGTTTGCCCCTGTGCTACAAGCAGACGCGCCCACCCGAGTCGCCCGTCGGGCGTGTTCAGGTAGTCCGTCCCCTGGCCGCCGCCACCGTGCACGAGCACCCAGACCGGACCGGGAGCGGGCTCGGCGGGCGCTTCCCAGGCGACGTACATGGGC
>JAFAZZ010000171.1 GCA_019239375.1 Solirubrobacterales bacterium
GTCATCGCCAGCGGGCTCGCCGGCGGCGGAACCCAGAACTCGCCGACGTCGGCGCACGCGGAAGTCCCGCGGCCCGCGGACGTGTTGTCGCGGACAGCCCCACCACGGATCAATCCCGGCTCGCCGGGCGGCGGTGTGACCCGCAGGGGTCGCTGTCCCCTCGCCATCGTGACCGACGGGTATGTCAATCCTCTGGCGACCGCGGTCGTGAAGCCGGAGCGGATCGACCAGGGGGTCGACTACGCCGGATCGGGCACACTCGTGGCGATCGGGTTTGCGCGGGTGACCCACGTGGCAACGTCGAATACCGGATGGCCGGGAGTGTTCATCGAGTACCAGCTGCTCGGTGGCGCCGACGCCGGCTGCTATGTCTTCGCCGCCGAGGGAGTGATTCCCGCGAGTGGCCTGCGCGTCGGCGAGACGATCACCGCCGGCGAGCCGATCGCGACGATCATCCCGCAATACCCGACCGGAATCGAGATCGGCTGGGGCGCCGGAACCGGCACAAAGACCTACGCGAAGATCGTCGGCCAGTGGAGCCCTGCGGCCGACCAGGACAACGTCGCCACGCCCGCGGGGAAGAGCTTCTCCGCGCTGATCGCCGCCCTCGGCGGTTCGCCGGGCAAGGTGGAGGGATAGAGCGCTCGCGGGGCCGGCCCGCCGGCAAGAACGGGCAAGTCCTCCCGTTTGTCTGACATGGGCGGAGGCCGTACTCGGCTCGTCCGCGGCCTTTCGTCAAAGTGCTCAGGCTCGTGCTGCGTCAGTAGGCTGCCGCAGGCCGGACGTCTTCGAATCGGAGGTTCCATGCAGCTCATCCCGTCGTCGCGAAGCGTCGTAGCCGGATTTGTGGTGAGCGCCGCCGCGATCGGCTCGATGATCACCGGCGCGTCCGTGGCCGCGGGTGCGGCCCCGGAGCAGACGGTCAGAGCCACGCTGATCAGCCGTCCCCCTCGCACGCTGCCGCCAGGCTCGACGGTCAGAGCGAGCAAGATCTTCGGCAACCGGGTGTTCACCGATGCCAAGCACGGGTTCGCGCTCGTGCAGAGCGGCCAGGCGCAGTACCCGGTGTCGAGCACCGACGGCGGCAAGACTTGGAAGACGGACGGGCCGGCCCTTCACCTCAACGCGGCACAGGCACCCCTTGCTGTGATCTACATCGGCGCCGCCAGTCAGAAGACGATCTTCGCGTGGGGGACCGGTCAGGTGATCGACACCACCAGCGACGGTGGCAAGCACTGGTATCGCGCCCTGTTCCAGGGCCTTCCGGGGGCGGTCGTCAAGAATCCGCAGGGGCACCTGGTGGCGTTCGTCGATGGTTCATCCAGCGGCTCGAGCGGTGCGACGGTGCAGTACGTCTCGAAGAACGGCGGCAAGACCTGGCGCCTGGACAACACGGTCGGCGGCTCGTAGGGAGCGGGCGGCGCGACACCCTCTCTGCGGTGGTCGCACCACCAACACCCGCCATCGGGTGATGCGGGCACTCCTACAGCAGGGAGCCGATGCCGTGAAGCCCGCGCAAGCGCTGGGGCAGCCAGCCCTGAGCGCCAGCCGGTCGCCGGCTGAGCGTCCAGCACGCGCGGAACACGTTTCGGGACCATCGCGGCCCGACCTCGTTGGCTCGGCGCAGCTAGGCTGACGGATCGTGACCGACGACAGCTGGGACGTGATCGTGATCGGGGGCGGCCCGGCCGGGGAGAACGTCGCCCACTACGCGATCAAGGACAGCGACCGCACGGCGGTGATCGTCGAGGCGGAGCTGCTCGGTGGCGAGTGCTCCTACTGGGCGTGCATGCCGAGCAAGGCGCTGCTGCGCCCAGTCGAGGTGATGGCCAGCGGCCGGGCGCTACCGGGTGTCTCCGCGCGGTTGTCCGGCTCGCTCGATGTAGACGCAGTGCTGGGCCGACGGGATTCGTTCACGCACAAGCACGACGACAGCGGCCAGGTCGAGTGGGCGCGTGGGGAGGGGATCGACGTCGTTCGGGGCCGCGGTCGGCTCGCGGGCGAGAGGACGGTGGAGGTCGGCGCCGCGGATGGGCGCGCGCGCACGCTGCACGCCCGGGAAGCGGTCGTCATCGCGACCGGAACCACGCCCTCGATTCCGCCGGTGGACGGGTTAGCCGAGGCCCGCCCGTGGACCTCGCGGGACGTCACCAACCTCACGGAGGTGCCGGGGCGAGTTGCCATGATCGGCGGTGGGGTCGTGGCGTGCGAAGCGACGACGTGGCTGCAGGGCCTCGGCGCGCGAGAAATCACCATGATCGAGCCCGAGGCGGCCCTGCTGGCCCACCTGGAGCCGTTCGTCGGCGAGCTAATCGCCGAGCGGTTCCGCGAGCTTGGCATTGAGGTTCTCCTCCGCACAAGAGTGGATGCAGTCGAGCGGCCGAGCGCCGAAGTTACCGGAGTGGGCCGGATACACGGCGGTCCGGCCAGGGTCACCGTCGGCGGGTCGACGTTCGAGGTGGACGAGGTCGTGGTCGCAGCCGG
>JAFAZZ010000356.1 GCA_019239375.1 Solirubrobacterales bacterium
TCGACGGCCGCTTCCATAGTGTCCAAATACCCGCCGCACGCCGGTCGTGGCGGTTTCCCTCATCACGCGGACGAGGGGTAAGAAACGCAGTCGCGACCCAGGCGGCCGACGACGGGCTGCTCGCCGTCCTGGCCAAGCTCGATCAGCACCGCGGCGCCAGCCGCTTCACCACGGTGGCGCGCTCACGTTCGCGGATAGTAGGCTGGCGCACGCGCGGACAGTGCCGCCTCCGCGCCGGCGACATGGCATACGACCTGGTCATCGACATCGAGAACACTCCCGGGGCGCTGGCGCATGTGGCGGCGGCGATCAGCGACGCCGGCGTGAACATCGCGGCGGCGACGTGCATCGGGACCGGCGAGCAGGCCGAGCTGCACATCCTCGTCCCCCACCCCGAGGCGGCGAAGCACTCGCTGGCCATCTCGCACCTGGCTGTCACGCGCGAGCGCGAGGTGGTGGTGGTCGACGTCGAGGACCGGCCGGGCGTCCTGGCTGACCTGACCCGGAGGATCGCGCGCGCCGGGGTCGATCTCGATCTGGTCTATGTGGCGACGCGCAACCGGGTTGTCTTCGGGGCGGCGGACCTTCCTGCCCTGCGGGCCGCGCTCGAGCTGGAGCCGGTGATCTGAGGAGGCGCCATCTGGGCGCTGACGCGGAGGTGATGGGGTGAGCTCGCGGGTCGAAGAGGGCCGGATCGCGCTGCTGGCCTCGATCGACGAGATCGCGACCGGCACTGTGCTGCTCGGCGAGGCGGTAGCGCGGCTGCTCGAGTTCGTGGTGCCGGTGTTCGCCGACGTCGCCACGCTCGACACCATCTCGGCCGAGGGGGCGTTTCGCCGGATTGGCTCGCGCGTCGAAGGCCCCGGACGGGAGGAGCTCGAAGCCGGGCTGCTCAGGCGCCGCCCGGTGCCCGAGGCGCCGATCGGACTGCCGCGGGTCCTGGCTAGCGCCGAGAGCAACCTGATCGAGCGGGTGACCAACGATGACCTGCGGGCGATCGCCGCCGACGAGGCCGACTTCGAGCTTTTGCGGGCGCTCGAGCTTCGCTCGGCGCTGTTCGTGCCCCTGCGCGCGCGGGGCCGGACCGTCGGTGCGCTGGCCTGCGGCGTGGGCCCGTCCGGGCGGGACTACGGCGAGGCCGACCTGCGCTTCGCCGAGGTCCTCTCGGCTCGGCTCGCGCTCGCCCTCGACAACGCCGGGCTATCCGCGGCCGTGCGCGGGCTCGAGCAGCGGTTCGAGGCCACGCTGACCAACCTGGCCGAGGCGGTGCTGGTTCGGGAAGCCGGCGGGCCGCTTGTGTTTGCTAATCCGGCCGCGGCGAGGCTCCTGGGCCTGTCCTGCGCCGAGGAGGTGATCTCCGCGACACCCGAGCAGCTCATGGAGCTCTACGACGTGTTTGACGAGCACGGCCGCGCGCTGGGCCTGGCCGACCTGCCCTCGACCGGGGCGGGGCGTGGAGAGCATGTCAAGCCGCTGCTGGTCCGCAATGTGATCCGCGCCAGCGGGGAGCAGCGGTGGCTGCTGCACAAGGCCAGCCCGGTGTTCGACGCCCACGGCGAGCTGTCCCTGATCGTCAGCGTGATCGAGGACCTCACCGAGGTCAAGCGCGCCGAGCTGGCGCAGCGCCTGCTGGCCGAAGCCGGACAAGCGCTGTCGTCCTCCTTGGACCACCACGAGACGCTGCAACGGGTGGCCGAACTCGCCCGGCCGGGACTGGCCGACTGGTGCGCGGTGCTCATGTCGGACGGTGACCGCGCCCTCGAGCCGATCGCGGCGGCCGGAGTGAGCGAGCCGAGCCTCGTCGCCCAGCAGGTCCGCTCGGGGCACGTCGGGCCGGTCGGCGGGGTCATCACAGTGCCTCTCGCGGTGGCCGGCCGGCCGCGGATCGGCGTACTGGCCTTGGGCATGGCGGAGTCCGCCCGGCGCTTCGACGGGGCGGATCTGGCCCTGGCCCGAGAGCTGGCGGATCGCGCGGCGATCGCGGTCGAGAACGCCCGCCTGTACGCGGAGCGCTCGCAGATCGCGACCACGCTGCAGCGCAGCCTGCTACCGCCCGAGCTTCCCGAGATTCCCGGATTTCGGCTGGCTGCGTTCTACCAGGCCGCGGGTGAGCAGAACGACGTGGGCGGCGACTTCTACGACGCATTCGAGGTACCCGGTGGCTGGATGGTGCTGGTTGGTGACGTGGCCGGCCGCGGCGCTGAGGCGGCGGCGCTCACGTCCCTTTCCCGCTACACGCTGCGCACGGCGGGCAAGCTGCTGGGCGATCCCGTAGCGGCGCTCGAGCAGCTGAACGCGGCGCTGCGCGAGCGGTCTGGTTTGTCGCTGGTCAGCGTTTGCTGCGCGCTGCTGCGCGAGGAGGAGGCCGGGGCGCTGGCCGATATCGTGCTCGCGGGTCACCCTCCGCCGTTTCACCTGCACCGGGGCCATCCTCAGCCGGTCGGCGAGTTCGCGCCGTTTCTGGGCGCCTACGAGACCGGCGATTGGGCGGCGGTGTCGATTGCCCTCGAGCCCGGTGATCACCTCGTCCTCTACACCGACGGCGTCATCGACACAGTGGGCGAGCACGAGCGCTTCGGCGAGGAGCGCCTGAGCCAGACGCTGCTGGGGGCCGCGAGCGCGGTCGATGCGGTGGCGCGGATCGAGGCCGCGGTGAGCGACTTCGCCACAAAGCCACAGGTCGACGACACCGCGGTGATGGTGGTCGAGCGGGGGACGGGTGGTTAGAGTCGGAGTGCCGAGACAGACTCCAGGAGGATCGCGATGATCGAGCCGTACCAGGCCGTAGGGTTGATCCAGACGATGCGCGGGATCCGCCGGCGCGAGCAGATCGGCTGGAATCTCGAACACATCTCGCATCTGGTCAAGGCCGCGTCGTGGCTCTCGAGCATGGACCTGCCGGTGCGGCTGATCTGCATCCCCGAAGGCGGGCTGCAGGGGTTCACCGACGAAGTGCTCGACCTCGATCACGAGACGTACGCCCGCGAGTGTGCGATCGACATTCCGGGACCCGAGACCGACTACCTGGGACGGCTCGCCCGGCAATGGAACGCGTACGTGATCGCTCAGGCGAAGGCACGGCATCCCGAGTTTCCCGGACGCTTCTTCAACGTTGGCTTCGTGATCGAGCCTGAGGACGGGACCGTGATCCTCAAGCACCACAAGCTGGTGCCGCTGCTGCCGGTGGAGCACTCGATGACGCCCCACAACGTGTGGGACCGATGGATCGAGCTGTACGGGCGGAGCCTCGAGGTCTTCTATCCCGTGGCCGACACCGAAATCGGGCGGATCGGGATTATGATGGCCAACGAGGCGTCCTACCCCGAGAACGCCCGGGGGTTGGCCATGAACGGGTGCGAGATCGCATACCGCGGCCCCTATCCGGCCCCGGGCGTGATGAGCGGCATGTTCTCGGTCCAGAACCGGGCTCGGGCGCTGGACAACAACATCTATGTGATCGCGATGAACCTGGGGACCTACTACCTCGGCGAGGATTCGACAGTCCCAATCGACACGTTCTCGGGCGGATCACAGATCGTGGATTATCGGGGGCAGATCGTGACCGAGGTGCCGTTGGGTGGCAACTCGACGTGGATCGGCGGGACGATCGACATCGAGGCGCTGCGCCACTTCCGCCACAGCGCCCAGTGGGACAACTGGATGAAGGATCTGACCACCGAGCAGTACCAGCTGATCTACGAGCAGCCGATCTACCCGAAGAACCTGTACCTCGAGCGTGCGCCCTACACCCACGCCGAGTACCGCGAGCAGGTGACGCGCCGGCAGGTTGAGCTGCTCCAGGAGCGGGGTACGTGGGCGCCGCCGGCACGCACGGCTCCGGTAGCGGCGCCGGCGGACTAGCGTCCCGTGGCGAGCTGGGACGACGTACGGCGGATCGCGTTAGGTCTGCCCGAGACGACCGAGCGCCCCACCCATGGCGGGAACACGTCGTGGCGCGTGCGCGACAAGCTGTTCGTCTGGGAGCGCCCGCTGCGCCCGGCCGACCTCCGCGCGCTGGGCGACGGCGCCCCGACGGGGCCGATCCTGGGCGCTCGAGTCGAGCACCTGGGAGCCAAGGAGGCGCTGCTCGCGGATGACCCAGGCGTCTACTTCACCACGCCGCACTTCGACGGCTACCCGGCCGTGCTCGTGCGCCTGGACGAGATCCCCATCGATGAGCTCGAGGAGCTGATCGCCGAGGCGTGGATCGTTCAGGCACCCAAGCGGCTGGTCCGCGATTTCATCGCCGCCGGCGAAGGATCGATCACTGCGGACACTACGGACCCTTCCGCACTCCGGATCACCGACTGATCCAGGTCGGCGTCGCGCGTTCACCCCGGGCTGCGAAATGATCGCGCTGGTGATTCGGACGGCAGTGGCCTAGGGGGACCGTCGTGCCACGCGAATCTGGAGGCGGAGCGAGACGGTTTCCACGTGTGGCCGCCCTTGATGCACATCTTTATACATGCCGTCGGCCAGCAGTCGCTGGTACACGACGATGAGCCCGGCATGGCCGCGTGAGTATCCGGTGACGGTCACGGTGGCGCCGTTCGCGTCGAGGCTCGCGGTAGCCACGCGGCTGTCGCTCGAGCGGACCCGCAGCCGGTTCAGCGGATTGCCCAGGGCCAGCGGGACGCCGTCCGCGCTCAATACCCGGAAGCTCACGGTGCGGGTCGAACCGGGGCGCAGGCTCATCACGCCGCGACTTGCCGAGATCCGATACGGCGCCACGCCCGACGGGACGGGTCGGTCGCTCGTGGCCTCATCGGCGTACAGCTCAGGATTCCCCCAGGGGTCGAGCTGACTGAGTGAGAACTGCAGCCGATCGGTGTACAGACGCCGCTGCGAATCGTCCGGTGACGGCCTCCCGTGGTGCACGTAGTAGAGCTGCGCCCCATCCGGGGAGAAGGCAAACGAGCCATGCCCCGGGGACCACTCGCCGATCGCCGGATTGGCACGGAAAATCGGGTTCGTCGGTGACTTGTGGAACGGGCCAAGCGGTGTGGAGCTGACGGCGTAGCCGACGCCATACTGCGGCGTTTGCCAGTTGTTGGCGGAGTAGGTCAGGTAATAACGCGTCCGGCCATTGAAATGGGTCTCGAGGATGCTCGAGCCCTCCTCCCAGCGCCGGTCCTTGTTCTGGCCGCCGGTCAGCGCGTAGTCGTTGACGTCCGCGTTCTCCCACGACTGCTTGTCGTGGTCGTAGTCGAGGATCCGCACCCAGCCGTCACGCCGCGGACCAGCGGGCCCGCCGGGGCCGGCGTTCGTACCGCGGTACTGAGGCGCGATGGTCGGCATCGTCCGACCAGTGGGATCGTTCCACCAGTCCTTGGTCAGTCCGACCGCATAGATGTTCGATTCCTCGATGTACTTACCGAGGTCGTAGTCCCATACCCAGTTGCGGTAGGCGTTCCGTGAGTAGTAGAGGTAGACGTGGCCGCTTGAGTCGAAGAAGACGTCTGGGTCGATCATCGGGATGTAGGTTCCGAGGGGCGCCGTCTCGCCTTGCTGCAAGGTGGCCGGCGGCTTCTTCTGATCAGGTCCCATGATCAGGTTCACGTCGTGGTAGCTGGGGTCGTACGGGTTGTAGTCGATCGGGTGATTGGCAATGTTGTGGAACGGGCCGGCGGGCGAACGCGAGACGGCCACACCGATCTTGCAGGGTTCCTCGAAGTTTGCGTAGCCGAACCAGGCTTGGGCGTTGGCATCCGAGCGCGCTGCGTAGAACAGGAAATAGAGATGGGTACGCGGGTTGTAGTAAGTCTCGGGAGCCCAGAACCAGGTGTTGCCCCATTGATTCGGGTCGTTGACCGGAAGCGCGCCGGGTGCGGCTTTCTCCCACGTGACCAGGTCGGCCGATCGGTAAACGGCGAAGTAGTAGCCGTCGTCGGCTCCCTCGGTCGAATACGCGTAGTAGAAACCGGAGCGCGGATCGCGCATCACGTAGGGATCGGCGGCGGCAAACGCGGCATTGTTGAAGTACGTCGCGTCGGCGTGGAAGCCCACCGGCCGCGCCGCGGCGGTCCCTGCCCCTATCAGCAGCGTCGCGGACGTTGCCACGATCAAGAGAAGCGAACCTCTGCGCACCGAAACCTCCCCGCCTCGACCTATCCAGACCCAGGTCTTCCGACCTCGCAGTCCGAGATACCCCCGCCGCCGTGATCAAAACTGATCGCGGGAGGGTCCGGACAACCATGCGATGCTTCCGGATACCCCGATGGCCATCACGCCGACTTGGATCTGCCCGACCTGCGGTGCGGTCTACCCGCCCGCCCCGGCTCCCCCCGCGCGCTGCGCGCTGTGCGAAGACGAGCGCCAGTGGGTGCCGCCCACCGGGCAGGTGTGGACGACGATGGAGGAGCTGGCGCGGTCCGGATACGGCACGGAGGTCCGCGAGGTCGAGCGCGACTTGTTTGGGATCGGCGCCCAGCCAGGGATCGGCGTGGGGCAGCGGGGCCTCGTCGTGCAGACGCCCCAGGGGAACTTGTTGTGGGATCCGCCCGCGTTCATCGACCAGGCGGCGATCGACGCGGTCGCCGAGCGCGGCGGGCTTGCCGCCGTCAGCGCGAGTCACCCGCACATGTACGGGTCGATCGTCGAGTGGGGCCAGGCCTTCAGCGCCGAGATCCTGATCGCCGCAGCCGACCGCCGCTGGCTGCCGCGCCCCGACGCGGCCGTGCGCATCTGGTCGGGCGCGAGCGAGGTCCTGCCTGGCGTGACCCTGGTCCAGTGCGGCGGCCACTTCCCCGGCAGCGCAGTCGTGCACTGGGCGCCCGGCGCGGACGGGAAAGGAGTCCTGCTCGTCGGCGACACGATCTTCGTCACCTCTGGCGCGGATCGCGTGTCGTTCATCTGGAGCGCTCCGAACCGGCTGCCGCTCCCCGAGCGGGAGGTGCGTGGCGTGGTGGCCGCGCTCGCGCCGTACCGGTTCGACCGCATGTACGGCGGATGGTGGGAGCCGGTCATTCGCAGCGATGCGAAGCGGATACTGGAGCGCTCGGCGGAGCGTTACGTTGAGATCCTTCGCGGCGACTTCGACACGGCCCCTCAGCCAAGTCAGTGGCCCACCTGGAAAGAAACTTCAGGACGGACGTAGTTTCTTCCCAAGCACCTACGTGGCTGCGGCGGCTATAGCCGATAGATGGCGAGGGCGTTCTCGCGCAGGATCATGCGGGCGGCGGCGACCGCCTCGTCCTCGGGCAGGAGCCCCGGCAGCACTTCGGCCAGGGCCTCGCGCCACCAGCGAGCGGCGAGCAGGAAGAGCTCCGGGGTGCGGGAGGCGTCAGAGGCGTACAGAAGCTTCGAGGCCGGCGCGAGCTCGAGCGCCTCGTACAGCGCCGCCGCGGGCCGAGCCACGTGCGGGATCGTGAGCGACACGTCGAAGTAGACGTTGCCGTACACGTGGGCCAGCCAGCCCGCTTCGCGCACGAACGGATAGCAGTGCAGGAGCACGAAGGTGGTGGCGGGGAAACGCTCGATGAGGGGCTTCAGCAACCCGGGCCGCGTCCTGGGAAGCAAGAGGTCCGAGTCGCCGAACCCGGTGTGGACCTGAACCGGGAGCGGATTGCCGGTGGCCTGGTTGGCCTCGAGCGCGGCGAGCAGCACGTCGCGCAGCGGGGCGCCCTCGAGGCGATCAGCGCCCGGGGCCGGCGGCGAGAGCGCATCGAGGTCGAGGCCGCCGCGGTAGGCGGCGATCGTCTTGAGGGCCACGTAGCCGCGCCCGCGCGCGCCGGCGACCGCCTGGCCGAGCGCGTCAAGCTCCCCGATCCCGACCCGTTCGGCGATCTGCTCGATCCGCATGACCGGCCGGGTACGGCATCCCGCCAGCTCCCCGAGCTCCTGCCAGCTGGTTGCGATGTCGGCGGGCGGGAACCCTTCGTCGACGAGGAGCAGTTCGGTGTTCGTCGCCCGGAGCAGCGAGCCGGCGTACTCGGCGGGATCGCCCGCCAGCCGCCGCTCGTACACCGCCGCCTCGGTCGGCTCACAGCCCAGGTGCTCCGCCAGAACCCGCAGCGCACGCCGGTACGTGACCGCGGTGGCCACGTGGGGCCACTGGCGCGGGTCGGGGCTCTCGGAGAACAGCCCGCGAAACTCGTCGAGGCCGGCCGGCGGGACGCGCAGGATCCCGTGCGCGTGATGATCGACTGCCGGCGTCTTGGTCAGTACTTCGCGAAGTGACCCTGCTGCTCGAATGCCTGATCTCCCGCCGCATAGGCCTCCCACTCCGAGCGTCGCACGGCCAGATAGGCGTCGGCCAGCTCGACACCCAGCGTCCCGAGCAGGAGGCCGTCGGCGGCCAGCGCGTCGAGTGCCTCCGCTTGGGTGGCCGGCAGCCGGTCGATTCCGCGCTCCGCCCGCTCATCATCGCTCAGGGTGGCCGGATCGACCTCGACCGGGCCCGGCGGCTCGAGGCCGCGCTCGAGTCCGTCGAGCCCGGCGGCGATCAGCCCGCCGAGGGCCAGGTACGGGTTGCAGCTCGCGTCCGCCGCCTTCAGCTCGACGTTGGTCGACGCCTCCTCGGCGCCGGCGAACGGGGAGGCCACGCGGACCGGTGCCTCGCGGTTGTCGTGTCCCCAACAGCGGAATGCCCCGGCCCAGAACTGGGGGACGATGCGATGGTAGGAGTTGAAGCTCGGCGCGGTCAGCGCGCACAGGCCGGGGAGGTGGTTCAGCACGCCGGCGATGAACGAGCGCCCCGTATTGGACAGCCGGTCCTCGCGCGCGCCGTCGTAGAAGCGATTGCTGCGGCCCTCCCAGAGCGAGAAATGCACATGGCAGCCGTTGCCGGCGTTGTCCGGCCACGGCTTGGGGGCGAGCGAGGCGACCAGGCCGCGCCGCGTGGCCACGGCCCGGATTGTCTCGCGCACCAGGAGCTGCTCGTCAGCGGCCTGGAGCGCCGGCGCGTGCGGGGTCGAGATCTCCTGCTGGCCGTGGCCGAGCTCGGCGTAGTACTGCTCGAGCGGGATCCGCTGGAGCTCGAGCGCCGTGGCCAGCTCGTCCACGTAGTCCTGGACGGCGGTCATCGCGATCGTCGAGAAGCACAGCGCCGAGTCGACGGGGACGTAGGCGCCGTCAAGCGCGGTGGCGAGCGAGAACTCGTTCTCGAAGGCCGCCCGCAGCGATAGCCCCCGCTCGGCCAGACTGCGCTCCATGCGCTTGAGGAACGAGCGCTGACAGACCGGCGCGGGGGTGCCGTCCAGCCGCATGTGGTCGGTCAGGACGGCACCGGTGTGAGGCGCATAGGGAAGGATCCGGAAGGTCTCGAGGTCCGGCACCAAGCGGACCTCGCCGACCGGTCCCATTCCGGCGACGGGCTGCAGGTGGTCGAGCGCGTTCATGGCCTGCATGGCGACGGTGAGGCCGATCCCCGAGCTCAGGCGTCCGGCGAGTCCATGGCGGGCGGACGCCTTGGCCCGCACGGTGCCGTCGTTGCCGCACCACAGGAAGCGGACGAGGCGGACACCCCGATCTTCGACCGTGGCGAGAAGTTCGTCGGCGGTCACGCCAGGATCATGACGGCGGCGGGCTGGGCGATGCAAGGGACGGTTGCCGGCTTGCCGCGGCTAGAGGCCGAGCTCGGCGCGCACGCGAGCGGTACCGGCGCTGAGCGCGCGGAGCTTGGCGAAGGCACGAGCCCGAGGCAGGTACTTCATTCCGCAGTCGGGGGCGCAGACGAGCCGCTCGGCGGGCACGTGAACGAGCGCGGCGCGGATGCGATCGGCCACCGTCTCCGCGCTCTCGACCTGATGGTCACCGAGGTCGAGCACTCCGACGACCACGACCTTGGGGCTGAGCTCGGAGAGCTGCCCGAGATCGAGCCGGGGTTGCGCCGCTTCGATCGAGATCTGGTCGGCCGCGCTCTCGGACAGCTCGCCGAGGAACTCATAGCGATTGGTGAGCTTGTCGCCGACGAGGGCTGCGTAGCCGAAGCAGAGGTGGACCGCGCGGGTAGACCTCACACCTTCGAGCGCGCGATCGATCGCGGCGACGGCGATCCGCCGGGCGGCTTCAGGATCATTGCGCAGCCATGGCTCGTCGAGCTGGATCACATCGGCGCCGGCACCCTCCAACGCGCGCGCCTCGGCGTTGACCGCCGCGGCCAGGTCCATGACGAGTTCGTCGGGGTCCTCGTAGGCCTCGTTCATCGCCTGCTGGGCCATGGTGAACGGTCCGGGGAGGGTGATCTTGGTCTGAAGGTCGGTGTTCGCGCGCAGGAACTCAATGTCGCGCACCTCGACCGCGCCGCGCCACCGAATTCGACCGACGATGCGCGGCACCGTCCTGATCTCGCCGGCGCGGGTGCGGATCGTGGCCGCCTGCTCGGCGTCAACCCCCTCGAGTGCGGTGGCGAACCGGTTCGAGTAGCTCTCGCGGCGCATCTCCCCGTCGGTGATCGTGTCAATCCCGGCGCGCTCCATATCGCGGATGGCGAGGAGCGTGGCGTCGTCCTGCGCCTCCTGCAGCCAGGGCTCGGCGATCCGCCAGGCGTGGCTCGCGCGCACGCGGGGAACCGAGTGCGCCCCGAGCGCCTCGCGGTCGATCAGCCACTCGGGCTGCGGGTAACTCCCGACCACGGTGCTCGACAGCGGACGCAGGTGCACGGTGGCCGAAGATAACCGAGAATCCCCTCCATGACCGTGGGCTCTCACACGGCTGCGCCGGTCGCGCTCGTCACCGGCGCCGGGTCGGGGATCGGGCGGGCCGTCGCGGTTCGGCTGGCCGGCGCGGGATACACGGTGGGGCTGGCGGGGCGGCGAAGGGAGGCGCTCGACGCCACGCTGTCGGAGCTGCCGGCGCAGCCAGTCTCCTTCGCCGTCCCCACCGACGTGAGCGACCCGGCCAGCGTCGAGGCGCTGTTCGATGTAGTGGCCGACCGTGCCGGCCGGCTCGACCTGTTGGTCAACAACGCGGGGACCTTCGGCCCCAGCGCGGCGATCGCCGAGTATCCGTTCGACCAATGGGCGAGCACGATCGCGACCAACCTGACCGGCGCCTTTCTGTGCGCCCGGGCGGCCTTCCGGCAGATGCTTCACCAGCGGCCGAGCGGCGGGCGGATCATTAACAACGGTTCGATCTCGGCGCATGTACCGCGCCCGAACGCCGTCGCCTACACCGCGTCCAAGCACGGGATCACCGGACTGACCAAGGCGATCGCGCTCGAGGGGCGGCCGCACGGCATCGCCTGCGGCCAGATCGACATAGGCAATGCGGCCACTGAGATGACGCGGCCGATCGAAGCCGGCGCGCTTCAGGCTGATGGCGCGGTGAAGGCCGAGCCGACGATGTCGGCCGAGCATGTGGCCGACGCCGTCCTGTATATGGCGAGCCTTCCGCTCGAGGCCAACGTGCTGTCGATGACGGTGATGGCCTCAGGGATGCCGTTCGTCGGCCGGGGATGAAGGGCGCGGCGAGACGCTGCGGGCGGGCGAGGTGAACGGGTCACCAGGGCATGACACTTGGCGCTCGTCGGGTGATTGACGCCGCCATCTCCGGGTAATCGCGCTGTCGTGATCGAGCGGGATCCGAGGATGCAGATGGGGGCCTACATCACCGACGGGATCGACCTGTACGAGGTGACCGGGATGCAGCGCGGGCCTGGCGTGATGGGGGTGTCGACGGTCCGGATCGCGGTGGAGAACTGCCGCAACCTCCGCTGCCTCGAGCTCCTTCCGGACAAGGTCCGCAACGCCTTCAAGCTCGTGCGGACGGCGCCAGTCGGCCGGTGCCCGGACGTGATCGAGGACATCGCGTGGGAACCGGCGCCGGCGATGCCCCAGCGGCGCGCGGCGTAGGGTCAGCCGCCGGCGGGAACCAGGATCCCGCGGCCCTGGAGCCGACCACCGTTGAGGTCCGCCATCGCGTCGTTGATCGCGTCGAGTGGGTAGGTCGTGGTGTGCAGGCTCACCTGGCCCTGGGCGGTGAGCGTCATCAGCTCCTCCAGGTCCGCGTATGTGCCGACCAGGTTGCCAATGAACGAGATCTCTCGGGAGATCACATCGATGGTCGGGATGTTGATGTTCTCGCCATACCCGATCACGTAATAGAAACCGCCGTCGCGCACCATCGCGATCCCGTCCTCGATCGCGCCCCGCTCGCCGACGAAGTCGATGATGGCCTCGGCGCCGAACCCGTCGGTCATCTCCTTGACCGTGTCGACGTGACTTCCGTCCACCTTTACCGTGTGATCCGCACCGAGCTCGCCGGCTAGGGTGAGGGCCTTCTCGGATGGGTCGATCACGACGATCTCCGCCGGTGTCATGGCCTTCAGGCACTGGATGCCGATGTGACCGAGGCCGCCGGCGCCGATCACCACCGCAGTGGTGCCGGCGGTGAGGACAGGGATGGCTCTCTTGACCGCGTGGATGGCGGTCAAACCGGCGTCGGCCAGGGCCGCGATGTCCTTCGGCTCGAGCGCGGGCCCGAGCTTGACCACCGAGCGGGCCGATGTGAGAAGGAAGTCGGCAAAGCCGCCGTCCCGGTCGATCCCGGGGAAAGAACCATTGACGCAGTGCATGTCATCGCCGCGACGGCACGGTCCGCACAGCCCGCAGGTGATGAACGGGTGCACGATCACGGTGTCACCTCGCTCTACGTTGGTCACCGCCGAGCCGATCTCGTGCACCCAGCCGGCGTTCTCGTGACCTGGTGTGTAGGGCAGCTGGACGCCTGACTTCTCGGCCCACTGGCCTTCCTGGATGTGCAGGTCGGTCCGGCACAGCCCGGCGGCGCCGATCCGCACCACCACGTCGAGCGGCCCGAGGGCCTTCGGCTCATCGACCTGGTCGAGCTTCAGCGGTTCGTGGTAGGCGTGCAGCCGCGCGGCCTTCATGTCAGAACCTCCTCGGGATCGTCGATTTCCACGCCTCGGTGAACACGGAGCAGTGAGCGACA
>JAFAZZ010000254.1 GCA_019239375.1 Solirubrobacterales bacterium
GTCGCGGGTGATCGACGGCGACTCGCTCTTGCGGGCCAGCTTGTCGATCTCGTCGATGTACACGATCCCGCGCGTCGCCCGCTCCATGTCGCCGTCGGCGGCCTGGTGCAGGTTGACGAGGATGTTCTCGACGTCCTCGCCTACGTAGCCGGCCTCGGTCAGCGCGGTCGCGTCGGCGATCGCGAACGGCACGTTCAAGATCCGCGCGAGCGTCTGTGCGAGCAGCGTCTTGCCGCAGCCGGTCGGCCCGAGCAGCAGGATGTTCGACTTCTGCAGCTCGTTGTCGGAGTCCCCCGACATCATCATCTGCACGCGCTTGTAGTTGTTGTAGACCGCGACCGAGAGCGTGCGCTTGGAGGCGTCCTGGCCGACCACGTACTCGTTGAGGACGTCGTAGATCTCGCGTGGCTTCGGGAGGTTCTCGATGTCGAAGCTCGGCGGGGCGGTGAGCTCCTCATCGATGATCTCGTTGCAGAGATCGATGCACTCGTCACAGATGTAGACACCTGGACCGGCGATCAGCTTCTTGACCTGCCTCTGGGACTTGCCGCAGAAGCTGCAGAGCAGCTGTTCGTTGGAGTCGGTCGGACGTGCCATTTTCTGCCCTCTCCCGGAGTTGCCTCGCGCCGCCTAATCCACGCCCTGAAGGTTAGCCCCTCAGTGCTGCGAGATGACGCGATCGATGATTCCGTACTCCTTGGCCTCTTCCGAGCTCATGAAATAGTCACGTTCGGTATCAGCGCGAACTTTCTCCAGGCTCTGGCCCGTGTGGTGGGCGATGATCTCATCCAGCCGTCGCCGCACGTCGATGATCTCTCGGGCGTGGATCTCGATGTCGGTCGCCTGTCCCTGGAAGGCCGAGGAGACCTGGTGGATGAGGATCTTGGCGTTGGGAAGCGCCATCCGCTTGCCGCCGGCCCCTCCGGCCAGAAGCAGGGCTCCCATCGACATGGCGATGCCGACGCAGATCGTCTGCACATCGGGCTTGATGAACTGCATGGTGTCGTAGATCGCCAGGCCGGCGTAGACGGAGCCGCCCGGCGAGTTGATGTACACCGAGATGTCCTTGTCGGGATCTTCTGATTCGAGATGCAGGAGCTGGGCCACGATGAGATTCGCGATCTGATCGTCCACCGGGGTCCCCAGGAAGATGATCCGCTCGTTGAGTAGACGGCTGTATATGTCGAACGCACGCTCACCGCGAGAAGTCTGCTCGACAACCATCGGTACGAGTGGGCTCATCGTCCTCGATTCTTTCGCTTCCTCGGCCGGAATCCTGCCGACTGTAGCAACCGGCCATCGCCGTCTGGCCCGCGTGTCCTCCGACGCCTGTCCGCCCTCGTGCGTTCAGCCGCCCGGCGTCCAGAGCTGCCCGGACCCTTGTCCCGCGGGCTCTCTGCCAGGCGTCCACAGCTTCTTGCGGGCCTTGGCCTGCTCGACGCTGATCGGCTTGGCCTCGGCCACGATCAGCTCGATCGCCTGGCGAGTGCCCACCTCGCGGCGGACCCGATCGAGCCGGCCGCTCGAGCGCAGCTGCTCGAACAGCTTCTCGGTCGTGGTGCCCTGACGTTCGGCCGTCGGCTCGAGTGCCTCGCGGACCTGATCCTCGCTCGGATCGATGCCTTCCGCCTCGACGATGGCCGCCAGCACCGCCTCGCGCCTGAGCGCGGCGGCCGCTTCGGGCTCGGCCTCGTGAGCCAGCGTCTCCTCGTCGCGGTCGGAGATCCGCAGGTAGGCCTCCTTGGAGATGCCCTGGCGGGCCAGCATCGCGAAGGTGTCCTCGAGCAGCTCGTGTGCGCGCGCGTGAACCAGCTTGTCCGGCACCTCGACATCGGCCTCGGCCACCGCCGCCTCGACCACGGCGTCCTCGAACTCGCGCTCGAGCGTTCGCTCGTCGAGCTTGCGCAGGCGCTCAGCGATGTCCTCTCGCAGCTCGGCCAGCGTGTCCAAGCCGGCCGCTTCGGAGGCGAAGTCGTCGTCCGGCTCCGGCAGCCGCTTCTCCTTGACCTCGTTGACGGTGACCGTGAACTGCGCCTCCTGGCCCGCCAGCTCAGAGGCCTGGTAGTCCTCTGGGAAGGTGATGGTGACGTTGCGCTCATCGCCGGCCCTCGCGCCGATCAGCTGCTCCTCGAAGCCGGGCACCAGTCGACCCGAGCCGAGCTCGAGCAGCTGGTCACGGCCGCTGCCGCCCTCGAATGGCTCACCGTCCACCACGCCCTCGTAGTCGATCACGAGGTGGTCGCCCTGCTCGGCGGGCCGCTCCACGGTCTCGAGCGTGCCCAGTCGGTCGCGCAGGCGCTCGATTTCTTCGTCGATCTGAGCGTCCTGCACGGTGGACTCGCGCCGACCGACCTCGAGGCCCTTGTACTGGCCAAGCTTCGCCGCCGGCCGCACGCCGATCTCGATCGAGAACTGGAGCGGCTGGCCTTGCCCGGGCAGCTCATCGGGCACATCGAGCTCGGGCTCGCCCACGGGTGCGATGCCGGCCCCATCGATGGCGTCGGCGTACCAGGAGCCGAGCGAGGACCTCAGGGCCTCGTCGAGCACAGCCTCCCGGCCCAGCCGGCGGATCACCACCGGCGGGGGGACCTTGCCCTTGCGGAAGCCGGGCACGCGCATCTGGCGGCCGAGCGCTCGGGCCGCCTGCTGGACGCGCCGCTCGACCTCCTCGGGCGCGACTTGTGCCTCCACGCGCACGCGCGATTCGGGCAGCTCGGTGACGGTTGTCGTGACGGTGTCGGACACGGTTGGTTCGCGAGACGATAGCTTGCGATTGTGGTTTGGAGACCCGCTGCCCGGCTGCTGACGGGGCCGCTCGCCTTTTTCGTCGCCGGCGTGGTCGACGTGGCGGTGATGTTCGTCGTGTACGCGCGATGGCGGGTCGCGCAGCGCCGGGTTAGTCGGCCATCGTGACCGACCCGACGGGCGCTCCGGTCCGGCTCGTCCCGCGCAGCAGGCTGCGGATCTCGCGCAGGGCAACGGGCAGCGTCGTGTAGTCGTAGATCCGCGAGGCGCGGATGTCCGCCACCATCCCCAGGACCCGCTCGAGCGTCTCCGCGTTGCGCTCGGACCACGTCTCGATCGCGGCCTGGGCGTCGACCTCGCGGCCTCCAGTCTCGAGCACCTTGCGCGTGAGCTCGCGGTAGAGGTTGAACAGGTCGTCGCGCAGCGCGGCGCGGGCGAGCGCCTGCCAGCGATTGGCCCGCGACAGGTCGATGATCCGCTCCCTCAGCCAGTTGAGGTCGAGGCGAGATCCTAGCCTGAAGTAGACGTTGAGAACGTCCTCCGGATCGCGCTCAGTCGCGGCCGCCACCTCGACGATATCGAACAGCGCGAGCATCGATTGCATGCCGGCCACCCGCCGGGCCAGCTCCGCCGGTACGCCGGCATGCTCGAGCTCGGCGGCCCGCCCATCGAAGGTCTGGCGGTCCGCGCCCTCGAGCGCGTCGGGAAGGTCGGCCGCCATCAACTCGGCGCCGGGGCGGAAGCGCTGGATCGTCTGCGCGATCGACACCTGGTAGGGGTTGGCGCGAACCAGCCAACGCGTGGCGCGCTCAACCAGCCGCCGGCCCTCGATCAGCATGTCGAGCTGGGTCTGGGCGGAGACACGGTTGTCGAGCGCTTCGACCGCCTGCCAGTAGGAGCGCATGTCCAGCACCTCCCGCGCTGCGGCGTAGGCGCGGGCCAGGACGGCGGGGAGCGCGCCCGTCTCCTCGGTGAGCCGGAAGGCGAACGTGGTGCCCGCGCGGTCGACGAGCTGGTTGGCCACCACGGTCGCGATGATCTCCCGCTTCAAACGGTGGCTTGGCATCTGCGCGGAGTAGCGTTCCGGCAGCGGTTCCGGGAAGTAGCGCTCGAGATCGTGAGCCAGGAAGGCGTCCTCGGGCAGGTCGGACTCGAGCAGTTGCTGGTAGAGGTGGATCTTCTGGTAGGCCATGATCACGGCCAGCTCGGGGGCGACCAGGCCCTGGTGGGCCGCCTTGCGATCGTCGATCGTCTCGTCGGACGGGAGGAACTCGAGCGCCCGGTTGAGGCCGGCGTTCTGCTCCAAGTACCGGATCAGCCGCGCATGCACGTCGACCATCGGCGCCGCCTGAGCCAGCGCCAAGCTGATCGCCTGGGTCTGGGTGTAGCTGCCGTACAGGACCTGCCGGCCGACCGCGTCGGTCATCTCGGCCAGCAGCTCGTTGCGCTGCTTGAAGGTCATATCGCCCTCGTGAACCAGGCCGTCGAGGAGGACCTTGATGTTCACCTCGTGGTCTGAGGTGTTCACGCCGGCGACGTTGTCAATCGCGTCCGTGTTGATCCGCCCGCCCTTGTGGTCAGGGCCGCCGGTCAGGGCGAACTCGATCCGCGCGCGCTGGGTAAACCCCAGGTTGCCGCCCTCCCCGACCACCTTGCAGCGGAGGCTTCGCGCGTCGACGCGGAGCGCGTCGTTGGCTTTGTCGCCGACGTCTGAGTGCGACTCGGTGCTCGCCTTCACATAGGTGCCGATGCCGCCGTTGAAGAGCAGATCGACGGGGGCTGTGAGGATGGCCTGGACCAGGTCGTTGGGAGCGAGCTTCGCGGTGTCGATGTTCAGCGCCTCGCAGGCCTGGTCGGAGAGCCTGATCGACTTCGCGCCTCGTGAAAACACGCCACCTCCGTCTGAGATGAGCGAGTCGTCGTAGTCGCTCCAGCCCGACCGCGGCAGCTCGAACAGCCGCTGGCGTTCCTCGTAGCTCCGTTCGGGGTCCGGATCGGGATCGATGAACACGTGCATGTGGTTGAAGGCGGCGATCAGCTTGGTGTGGCGCGAGAGGAGCATGCCGTTGCCGAACACGTCGCCCGACATGTCGCCGATCCCGACCGCGGTGAAATCGGTGGTCTGGATGTCGATGCCGAGCTCGCGGAAGTGGCGCTTGACCGACTCCCAGGCCCCGCGTGCCGTGATCCCCATTTGCTTGTGGTCGTAGCCGTTGGAGCCTCCGGACGCGAACGCGTCGCCGAGCCAGAACCCGAAGTCCTTTGAGACCTCATTCGCGAT